>JAXDPC010000217.1:0-8634 GCA_034668525.1 Sphingomonadales bacterium | reverse complement strand
GATCGCGCAATAGAGCGGCTCCAGCGCCGCCCGCTCCTTGCGGCCGCCGAAAATGCGAGTGAGGAAAGACATTTGCGGGTCCCGCTCAGGCTTGCGCCGGTTGGCTTCTGTTCATATTGGAGAGCCTAGCCACGGGGGCAAGTGGCGCGCTCCGGCAGCGCTTTCGGGAGACTTCACAGCAATGAGCCTGCGGTTCGCACCTCGCCTCCTCCTCGTCGCCGCCTGCGGAGGCGCCTTCCTCAGCGCCGGCTGCACTTCGATCCGCGACCATCAGGGCTATATCGCCGACGAGCAGCTGATCGCCGCCATCCAGCCCGGCGTCGACAATCGCGAATCGGTCGAGCGCACGCTCGGCCGCCCGACCCTCGCCGGCCAGTTCGACCAGCGCGACTGGTATTATCTCTCCCGCTCGACCAGCCAGCTCGCCTTCCAGCATCCCAGCGCTTCCGACCAGATCCTGCTCCACGTCCGCTTCGACGACGCGGGCAATGTCGAGCGGGTCGAGCGCACCGGCATGGAGCTGGTCGCGAACATCGACCCGTCGAACGAGACCACGCCGACGCTCGGCCGCCGCCGCAGCTTCTTCGACGAGATTTTCGGCAATATCGGCGCTGCCGCCCCCGGCCAGCGCGGCCAGACCCCGGACAATCCTCAGTAGCGAAGTTTCTCCCCATCGACAGATGGGGAGGGGGACTATGCGGAGCATGGTGGAGGGGTAACTGGCTCCGCTCCTCCGGATCTGGAATCAGATACTCGAATCCTGCGCTTTCTACCCCTCCACCAGCCTGCGGCTCGTCCCCCTCCCCATGCGCTCCGCGCATGGGGAGGAATTTACCTGACGATCCCGCCCGCGCCCAGCACCGCCAGGGTCACCAGGTCCGAGGCGGTGGCGGTCATCGGGGCGATCTGGACCTGGTGCTGCATGCCGACCAGGACCGGGCCGATCACCGCGCCGCCGCTCAGCTCGCGCAGCAGCTTGGCCGAGATGTTCGCGGTCTGGAGGCCCGGCATGACCAGCACGTTGGCCGGGCCGGTGAGGCGGCTGAAGGGATAGACGCGCTGCAGCGCCGGATTGAGCGCGAGGTCGGGCGGCATCTCGCCTTCATATTCGAAATCGACGTCGTCTCGCCTGTCCATCAGCTTCACGGCGTCGCGCACCCGGTCGAGATAGGTGCCCTCGGGATTGCCGAAGATCGAGTAGCTGAGAAATGCGACTCGCGGCTCGTGGCCCATGCGGCGGGCGACGCCGGCGGTCTGGATCGCGATCTCGACCAATTGCTCGGCGCTCGGCCGCTCGGTCACCGTTGTGTCGGCGATGAACACAGTGTAGCTCTGGCCGACCATGATGTGGATGCCGAACGGGGTCACTCCGGCCTTCGGATCGAGCACGCGCAGGATCTGGCGCAGGCTCTGCGAATAGGTGCGGGTGACGCCGGTGATCATCACGTCCGCCTCGCCGGCCTCGAGCAGCAATGCGGCGAAGATGTTGCGGTCCTGGTTCACCGTCCGCTCGATCTCGCGCTGCAGATAGCCGCGGCGCTGGAGCCGCGCGTAGAGCCGCTCGGCGAGCTCGGGGACGCGCGGATAGTTGCGGCTGTTATAGACTTCGAAGCTCTTGGGATCGTCCACGCCGAGGTCGCGCAGGCGGTCGTAGACGTCCTCGCGCCCGACCAGCACCGGTACGCCGTAGCCGCCGTCGCGGAAGGCGATGGCGGCCCGCAGCACGACGTCCTCCTCGCCCTCGGCGAACAGCACGCGCTTGGGGTCGGTCCGCGCGGCCTGATAGGCGAGAGTGAGCACCGACGTCGTCGGGTTGAGGCGCGAGCGCAGCGTCGTACGATAGGCGTCCATGTCGTCGATCCGGCGCTGCGCGACACCGGTGTCCATCGCCGCCTGCGCGACGGCGGCGGGAACGATCTCCATCAGCCGCGGATCGAACGGCGCCGGGATGATGTAATCCGGGCCGAAGCTGTGCGCCATGCCGCCATAGGCCGCGGCGACCTCCTCGGGCACCTGCTGCCTTGCCAGCTCGGCCAGCGCCTCGGCGGCGGCGATCTTCATCTCGTCGTTGATCGTCGTCGCCCGCACGTCGAGCGCGCCGCGGAAGATGAAGGGGAAGCCGAGGACGTTGTTGACCTGGTTCGGGAAGTCCGAGCGGCCGGTGGCGACGATCGCGTCGGGCCGCGCGGCCTTGGCGTCGGGCGGCATGATCTCGGGATCGGGATTGGCCATGGCGAAGATGATCGGCTTCGGCGCCATCTCCATCACCATCTCGGGCTTGAGCGCCCCGGCTGCCGACAGGCCGAGGAACACGTCGGCGCCGACCAGGGCTTCCTCGAGCGTGCGCCGGTCGGTCGGCACCGCATGGGCGGACTTCCACTGGTCGAGCCCCTCGCGGCCCTGCCAGATCACGCCTTTCCGGTCGCACATGATGACATGGTCGTGGCGGACCCCCATCGCCTTGATCAGCTCGGTGCAAGCGATGGCGGCGGCGCCGGCGCCGTTGACGACGACCCGGATGTCGCGCAGCTCGCGCCCGGTAAGGAAACAGGCGTTGATCAGGCCGGCGGCGGTGATGATCGCGGTGCCGTGCTGGTCGTCGTGGAAGACGGGGATGTTCATCCGCGCCTTCAGCTCCTGCTCGATGATGAAGCAGTCGGGCGCGGCGATGTCCTCGAGGTTGATGCCGCCGAAGCTCGGCTCGAGCAGTTCGACCGCCTCGATGAAGCGCTGCGCGTCCTCGGTGGCGACCTCGATGTCGATCGAATCGACGTCGGCGAAGCGCTTGAACAAAACCGCCTTGCCTTCCATCACCGGCTTGGCGGCGAGCGCGCCGAGATTGCCGAGGCCGAGGATGGCGGTGCCGTTCGAGATGACGGCGACGAGATTGCCCTTGGCGGTATAGTCATAGGCCTTGGCCGGATCCTCGGCGATGGCGCGGACCGGCACGGCGACGCCCGGCGAATAAGCGAGGCTGAGGTCGCGCTGCGTCGCCATCGGCTTGGAGGCGACGATCTCGATCTTTCCCGGCCGGCCCATCGAATGGAATTCGAGCGCCTCGGCCTCCGAGAATTTGACGTTGCTGCCTTCGCTCATCCCCGGCTCCTTCGCTGAGGCCATCGCTCTAGGGCGCACAGGCGGCGCGGGGCAAGCGGGCTCGTTCCTCCACAGCTTTCCGCGCCGCGTGCTTTTACGGGGCGCCGTGAGCCTCTAGTCTGGCGCGATGGCCTCCAGGGCGAAGACCGACGGACCGACGCCGATGATGGCGCAATATCTCGCGCTGAAGGCGGAGGCCGAAGGCTGCCTGCTCTTCTACCGGATGGGCGATTTCTTCGAATTGTTCTTCGATGACGCCAAGACGGCGGCGGCCTGCCTCGACATCGCGCTGACCGCGCGCGGCGAGCACGAAGGCGAGCCGATCCCGATGTGCGGGGTGCCGATCCATGCCGGCGAGGCCTATCTCGCGAAGCTGATCCGCGCGGGGCACCGGGTGGCGATCGCCGAGCAGATTGAGAGCCCGGCCGAGGCGAAGAAGCGCGGCTCCAAGTCGGTCGTCAACCGGGCCATCGTCCGGGTCGTCACCGCCGGCACGCTGACCGAGGAGGCGCTGCTCGACGCGCGGGCGGCGAACTGGCTGGTCGCGGTCTCGAAGGTGGCCGACCGCTACGGGATCGCCGCCGCCGACGTCTCCACGGGACGGTTCGAACTGAGCTCGATCGCGCCGGGGGCTCTCGACGCCGAGCTGGCGCGGCTCGCGGCGGCCGAGATCATCTCCTGCGAGCCGCTCGACGGGCTGGAGGTCCAGCTGCGCAAGGCCGGCTTCGACAGCATCGGCGCGGAGCGGAAGCTGAAGGAGCGGTTCGAGGTGGCGACGCTCGACGGCTTCGGCCGCTTCGACCGGGCCGGCCTGGCCGCGGCCGGCGGGCTGCTGACCTATCTCGAGGAGGTGGCGAAGGACTCGCTTCCCTTCCTGCGGCCGCCGGTCGCGCTCGCTTCGGGCGATCACATGATGATCGACGGCGCGACCCGGGAGAGCCTGGAGCTGGCCGTCGCGGCTGCGGGCGGCCGTGCCGGCAGCCTGCTCGGCGCGATCGACCGGACGGTGACCGGCGCCGGGGCCCGGCTGCTGGCCGCCGATGTCGGCGCCCCCTTGCTCGACCGCGCCGGGATCGAGGCGCGGCTCGATCTGGTCGCGGCCTTCGAGCGCGACGCGGGGCTGCGCGACACGGTGCGCCGCCAGCTGAAGGCGCTGCCCGACGTCGGGCGCGCGCTCGGCCGCCTCGTCGCCGGGCGGGGCGGGCCGCGCGATCTCGGCCAGCTGCGCGACGGGCTCCAGGAGGCGCGGCGGCTGCACGACCGGCTGGCCAGGCTCGCCGACCGGCCGCCCCTGTTGGAGGAGCTGCTGCCGACCTTGGTCGGCCACGGCGCCCTCACCGATCTGCTGTCGCGCGCGCTGGTGCCCTCCCCGCCGGTCGACGCGGCGCAGGGCAATTACATCGCCGAAGGCTATGACGCCGCTCTCGACGCGCTTCGCCTCGCCGGCGGCGAGGGGCGGCGGGCGATCGCCGGGCTCGAAGCGCGCTACCGCCAGCAGACCGGAATCGCGTCGCTAAAGATCCGCCACAACAATGTGCTCGGCTTCCACATCGAGGTGCCGGCGAAGAATGCCGACCGCCTGATGACGGCCGACAGCGGCTTCACCCATCGCCAGACGCTGGCGGGGGTCGTCCGCTTCAACGCGCCGGACCTCCACGAGCAGGCGGCGCGGGTCAATCAGGCGGGCGCGCACGCGCTCGACGCCGAGGCCGCCCATCTCGAGGAGCTGACCGGGGCGGCCCTGGCGCGGGCGGAGCCGATCGCAGCCACCGCCGACGCGCTCGCCCGGCTCGACGTCGCCGCCGCGCTCGCCGAGCGGGCCGCCGAGGGCGGCTGGTCGCGGCCGGCCTTCGACGCGGGCAATTGCTTCGAGGTCGAAGGGGGGCGCCATCCGGTCGTCGAGGAGGCATTGCGCGCGGGCGGCGCCCGCTTCGTCGCCAACGACTGCGCGCTCGCCGAGGATGAGCGCCTGTGGCTGGTCACCGGCCCGAACATGGGCGGCAAATCGACCTTCCTGAGGCAGAACGCCTTGATCGCAGTGCTCGCCCAGGCCGGCTCCTACGTGCCCGCGGCGCGAGCGCGGCTCGGCCTCGTCGACCGGCTGTTCAGCCGGGTCGGCGCCTCGGACAATCTCGCCCGCGGCCGCTCGACCTTCATGGTCGAGATGGTCGAGACCGCCGCCATCCTGTCGCAGGCCACCGAGCGCAGCTTCGTCATCCTCGACGAGGTCGGCCGCGGCACCTCGACCTATGACGGCCTCGCCATCGCCTGGGCGGTGGTCGAGGCGGTGCACGACCGCAACCGCTGCCGGTGCCTGTTCGCCACCCATTATCACGAGCTCACCCGGCTGGCGGAGCGGCTCGACGCCCTCTCCCTCCACCATGTCCGCGCGCGCGAATATAAAGGCGAGCTGGTCTTCCTCCACGAAGTCGCGCGCGGCGCCGCCGACCGCAGCTACGGCCTCGCCGTCGCCAAGCTCGCCGGCCTGCCCGCGCCCGTCCTTGCCCGCGCCCGTTCGGTGCTCGCCAAGCTCGAGGAAGGCCGGGCCGCCACCGGCGGGATCGCGGCGGGGCTCGACGACCTGCCGCTGTTCGCCGCCGCCGCCCAGGAGGCGGCGCCGTCGGCACGCGATCCCGTCGCCGCAGCTCTCGCCGAGGTCGATCCCGACGCGCTCAGCCCCAAGGAAGCGCTCGAGCTCGTCTACCGGCTCAAGCGCATCGAGGCCGAACGCGCGTCCGACTGACGACAAGCGGGCTCGGACGCCCTAAATCAGACGGATGCCGACGCGTTTCGCCTCGATCCCCGCCAAGCGCGCGATCATCGACCGCCGCGCATTGTCGGACGCGGTGGGCACCGCGACGCGCGCCGAGGCGACGGCGCTGCTGCGCACGGCCCTGACGGAGGGGCGTGCGGAGATCGAGCGGCGGCTGGGAGAGCGGCCCTGGCAGGGGAGCGAAGCCGCCGCCGCTTACGCCTTCCTGACCGATCAGATCCTCCGGCTGGTCCACGATCGGGCGCTGAGCGAGCATCCCGTCGCCAACCCGACCGACGCGGAGCGCCTGCTGGTGATGGCGGTCGGCGGCTACGGGCGGGGCGAGATGGCGCTGCATTCGGACGTCGACGTCGCCTTCGTCACGCCATGGAAGCCGACCGGCTGGGCGGAGCAGATGGTCGAATCGATGCTCTATCTGCTCTGGGACCTGAAGCTGAAAGTGGGCCAGTCGCTCCGCTCGGTCGACGAGCTGGTCGCGATCGCGGCCAAGGACCATACGGTGCGCACCGCCTTGCTGGAGGCGCGCTACGTCTGGGGCGACGAGCCGCTGTGGGACGTGGTCGAGGCGCGCTTCCGCCTCGACACCGCTTCCCGCGACGTCGCCGCCTTCGTCACCGCCAAGCTCGACGAGCGCAACCAGCGCCACCAGAGGTTGGGCGACAGCCGCTACGTGGTCGAGCCCAACATCAAGGACGGCAAGGGCGGGCTGCGCGACCTCCACACCCTCTACTGGATCGGCAAATATGCCTATCGCGTCGGCGCTATCGCCGAGCTGGTGGAGAAGGGGCTGCTCTCGCCGGCGGAGCTTGGGCAGTTCCAGAAAGCGGAGCGCTTCCTCTGGGCGGTGCGCTGCCACCTCCACATCCTCGCCGGCCGCGCCGAGGAGCGGCTGACCTTCGACTA
Organism: Sphingomonadales bacterium; assembly: GCA_034668525.1. Taxonomy (GTDB): domain Bacteria; phylum Pseudomonadota; class Alphaproteobacteria; order Sphingomonadales; family Sphingomonadaceae; genus Allosphingosinicella. The sequence continues at coordinate 1,862 of JAXDPC010000217.1, read as the reverse complement.
TCAGCGCGAGATCGCGGCGCGGATGCATTATGCCGACCGGCCGGGAAAGACTCCGGTCGAGCGCTTCATGCGCCATTATTTCCTGCACGCGCGCACGGTGGGCGACCTCAGCGGCATCTTCCTGTCCCATATCGACGAGACCTTCGCCCGGCGCGGGCGCCGCTTCGGCCTGCCCGCGATCCGCCGCCGGCCGGGCAAATTGAACGGGTTCCTGCTCGACCGCGGCCGCCTGGCGGTTCCGGCCGACGGCTTCTTCGCCGGGGATCCGGTACGCCTCGTCGAGCTGTTCGCCCTCGCCGACCGCTACGGGCTCGAAATCCATCCCCAGACGATGCGCGCCGCCGGGCGCGACGCGCGGCTGATCGACCCGTCCGTCCGCGCCGATCCCCGCGCGAACGCCCTCTTCCTCGACCTCCTGACGTCACCGCGCGATCCGGAGGCGGTGCTGAGGTGGATGAACGAGGCCGGCGTATTCGGCCGCTTCGTTCCGGATTTCGGCCGCGTGGTCGCCCAGATGCAGTTCGACATGTACCACCATTATACGGTCGACGAGCATTCGATCCGGGCGATCGGCCTGCTCTCCAGGATCGAGCGCGGCGAGCTGAAGGAGGACCATTCGCTCGCCGCGGCCTTGTTCAAGCAGATCGCCTCGCGCCGCGCGCTCTATGTCGCCGTGCTGCTCCACGACATCGCCAAGGGCCGGGGCGGCGACCACAGCCTGCTCGGCGCCGAGGTCGCCCGCGAGCTTTGCCCGCGGCTCGGGCTCAGCCCGGCGGAGACCGAGACCGTCGCCTGGCTGGTGCGCTGGCACCTCCTGATGTCGGCGACCGCGTTCAAGCGCGACCTGGCCGATCCCAAGACGCTGCAGGATTTCGCCGAGCGGGTGAAGAGTCCGGAGCGGCTGCGGCTGCTGTTCCTGCTGACCGTGGTCGACATCCGCGCGGTCGGGCCCGGCGTCTGGAACGGCTGGAAGCGCCAGCTGCTGCGCGAATTGTTCGACGCGGCCGAGGAGCTGCTGCGGCTCGGCCACAAGCAGAAGGGACGCGGCGAGCGGATCGCGGCGGTCCAGGCCGAGCTTGCCGGGCGGCTGGAATGGGACGACCCGCATTTCACCCGCCTCGCCTGGCGCCTGCCCGATTCCTACTGGCTCGCCGAACCGATCGACCTCATCGAGAAGAACGCCCGCTTCGTCGATGCGGCGGACCGCAACCCGCGGCGGGCGAAGCCGCTCGCGGTCAGCATCCAGGAGGAACGCGGCGCCACCCTGCTCACCGTTTACGCCAAGGACCGGCCCGGGCTCTTCTACCGCCTCGCCGCCGCGATCAGCCTGGCCGGCGCGAATATCATCGACGCCCGCGTCCACACCACCAACGACGGCATGGCCCTCGACAATTTCCTGATCCAGGACGGCGACGCGTCACCGTTCGACGACCCGCACCAGCTCAAGCGGCTCGACAAGGCCGTGACCGAGGCGGTGAACGGCGCCGAGCCTTCGATCGAACGGCTGGAAGCGAAGGCGCTGCCGCGCGTGCGCGCCGAAGCGTTCCGCATCGAGCCTGCCGTGTTCGCCGACAACCAGGCGTCGAGCCGCTACACCGTCGTCGAGGTCAACGCCCGCGACCGCGCCGCCTTGCTCAGCGGCCTCGCCCGCGCGATCCTCGACAGCCGCGCGATCATCCACTCCGCTCATATCGCGACTTATGGCGAGCGCGCCGTGGACGTCTTCTATCTGACCGATCTCCAGGGCGCGAAGATCGAGAATCCCGCCCGGCTCAAGACGCTGCAGTCGCGGCTGCTGCGCGCCGCGCGCGCCGGAAGCGCGGAGCGCGAAGCGGCGTGAAGGGGGGACAGCCTATCTGGCT
>JAXDPC010000216.1:0-3697 GCA_034668525.1 Sphingomonadales bacterium | reverse complement strand
GAGCGCGTCGTCGATCGCCGCACCGCCGAGCTTCACCACCACCGTCTTGCCGGCGAAGCGACGGATGTACGGCAAGGCCTGGACGAGGACGCGCGCGGTTTCGGCGGGGCTGGTCATGACGTCCTGCTGTTTTCCTTGATGTAGCCGGGCCCGAGATCGATGCCGATCACCTGTGCGCGGCCCTCTCCCAGTCCCAGCGAGACCTCGATCTCGATCCGCTCGTTCTGCATGTGCGCGGCGACGGCGTCGGGGTCGTGCTCGGCCTCGGTCCCGGCGCGCGAGACGATGGTGCCGCCATAAGCGACGCTGGTCTTTTCCGCCTCGAAGGCGATGCCGGCCGAGCCGGCCGCGGCGAGGAGGCGGCCCCAATAGGGATCGCCGCCATACCAGCTGCATTTGACGAGATTGTTCTCGGCGATGCTCTTGGCGGCGGCCCGCGCCTCGGCGTCTGAGGCGGCGCCGGTGACGCGCAGAGCGACCATTTTGGTCATGCCTTCGGCGTCACGCGCCATCTGATAGGTGAGGTCCTCGCAGACCTTGTGCACAGCGTTCGCGAACTCTGCCAGGTCCGGGCGGCCGCGGCGCGCGGAGGCGAGCAGGAGGACGGTGTCGTTGGTCGAGGTCGCGCCGTCGACGTTCAGCGTGTTGAAAGTGCGGTCGGCGGCGTCGCGGAGGATCGCCGTCATCTCCTCGGCCGAGACGTCGGCGTCGGTGGTCAGGAAGGCGAGCATCGTCGCCATGTTCGGCGCGATCATGCCGCAGCCCTTGGCCATGCCGCCGACGGTGAAGGTGGAGCCGCGAACGAGCGCTTCCTTTTCCATATGGTCGGTGGTGAGGATGCCGCGCGCGGCGTCGTGGGCGCCGTCGACCGAGAGCTTCTTCGCCAATTTCGGCGTGGCGGCGAGGATCTTGTCCATCGGCAGCAGCGTGCCGATGATCCCGGTCGAGCAAACGAGGACGTCGCCGGCGTCGACGCCGAGCGCCTCGGCGGCCGCCTGGCACATCGCCTCGGAATCGGCGCGGCCGGGAGCGCCGGTGCCGGCATTGGCGTTGCCCGAATTGACGATCACCGCCGCCGCCCGTCCGCCATTCGCCTGGAGCCGCTCGCGCGACGCGGCGACGGGGGGCGCGAAGAATTTGTTCTGGGTGAACAGGGCTGCCGCCGCGACGGGGCGGCGGTCTTCGGTGGCCAGCATCGCCATGTCGTAGCGCCGCCGCTTCACGCCGGCATGGCAGCCCGCGGCGACGAACCCCTCGGCAGCTGTCACGCTCACGGCCAGAGCCCCACGCGCGGGAGGCCGGCCGTCTCGTCGAGCCCGAGCATCAGATTGGCGCACTGGATCATCTGGCCGGCGGCTCCTTTGACGAGATTGTCGAGCGCGGCGATCGCGAGAATGCGCCCCGTTCGCGCTTCGTAGCGGGCGGTGACGTGGACCGCGTTCGAACCGAGCGTCCATTTCGTCGAGGGTGGCCGTTCCGAGACATGGACGAACGGTTCCGCCGCATAAGCCTCGCGGAGCGCCGCGAGCGGGTCGCACGGCGCTCTTGCCGTCGCATAACAGGTGGCGAGGATGCCGCGGTTCATCGGCGCGAGATGGGGCGTGAACAGGATCGGGCCGCCGAGCGCCATCTCCATCTCGGCGGTATGGCGGTGATTGAGCAGGCCATAGGCGGTGAAATTCTCGTCCACGCTGTTGAAATGGGTTTCCTCCCTGAGACCCTTGCCGGCGCCCGAGACCCCCGAAGCGGCGTCGATGACGATGCTCCCCGGCTCGATCAGCTCGAGCAGGGGCTTCAGCGCGAGGATCGCAGCGGTCGGGTAGCAGCCGGCCGCCGCCACCGCCGTGGCCCCGGCGATCCGGTCGCGGTTCAACTCCGGAATTCCGTAGACGAAGCGCGAGAGCAGGTCGGGCGCCCTGTGCGGCTCCTTGTACCAAATCTCATAATCCTCGGCGCTGTCGAGCCGGAAATCGGCGCCCAGGTCGACGAACGCGATGCCGCGCTCGAATATCTGGGGTGCGATCGTCTGACTGTGGCCGTGGGGAAGCGCCGCGAAGACGATGTCGGCGCCGTCGAGCAGCGCCGCCTCGTAGCGCTCGACCGCGGTGTCGGGATAAGCGGGCGCGAGATGCGGATGCACGTCGCCGAGCGGTAGGCCCGCCTGACTTTCTCCGAACAGCCGCGTTGCATGAATATGCGGATGGCCGTCGAGCAGCCGGAGCAGTTCCGCTCCGACAAAGCCGGAGGCACCGAGGATTGCCGCGCTTAACATTGCTGGCGGGCCTATGGCCCCTATCGCATAATTATGCAATAACCTGCATTAACAGAAAGCCCCGACGTGCATGCGACGCCGGGGCTTCTGCCAAGTTCGGCCCGATAGAGCTTCAGACGTCGGTCGCCTGCATTCCGTGCTTGAGGGCGCTGGCGCGATCATGGCCGGCGCGAACGGACTGATAGGCTTCGCGGATCACCGCCAGCGTCTCCGGCGAGAGCTGGGTGTCGGCGAGGGCGGCGTCGTACTTGCCCTTGAGATAGTCCTCGCCGCGCTCGACCTCCTCGACGATCTCCCGGTCGCCGCCCTTGGAGATGGCGTCGCGCAGGTCGACCCAGCGACGGTGGAGGTCGGCCTTCAGCGAGCCGTCGTCGTTCGGCTCGCCGCCGAGCTTCCTCACATGCTCCTGGAGCATGCCGACAACCTGGCGCCGCTCGCCCGAGAAGCTGCGGAACATGTCGATGAACTGGGGAAGATCGGCATCCTCGGCGGAGCGCTCGAAGCCACGGGCGCTGTCGATGGTGGTGGTGATCAGGGAATTGACGACGCTGATGTCGTGCTCGTTGCTTTGCATCATGGGTGATACGCTCCGTTGAACTTCGGGGAATGTGGAGAGAACGAGCCGGCCCGGCAAAGGTTCAGGCGGAACGCGCCGCTTTGCCCGCCGTTCGTCGCAGGTTGGACAGGGGAGCGATTCGATGAACTGGAAGCCTCTCAACACCCTCGCCGTGGCGGCTGCCGTCGCCGGCGCGCTTGCTGCGGGTATCGGACTGCTTCTCGGAACCCGCCGGCCGGACGAGCCGGAAAAGAGTGGCGAAGAAGAGGCCGAAGCGCACCCGTCCTAGCGATCGATATGGGTCCGCAATCACCCGCCGCGCGGCCAGCGCTCCGGTCGCAGCTGGACGGGCATGGGGAGATCGAAGGCGACCCATTCCCGCTCGCGCAGCACGTCGTTCGACTCGTGCGCCTGGCGGCCGTCGAGCGACCAGGTGATGTGATAGGTGCTGCCGTCCGGCCGGTCCGTCGTACCGTCGATTCTCACCACCATCGCCTCGACGCCGCGGCCGTCGTCGACCCGGCCGACGATCTCGCCCTGCGTCTCCTCGGGCAGGCCCGCGTCCGGTGAGGCGTCTATGGTGAGCGTCACATGATCGGCGTCCACATTGCGGTATCTGGGCGGGAATTGCTGGAGGAGCTCGGTGCGCTGGTCGCGGTCGAGCTTCCAGCCGATGACGCCGTCGCCCTTTCCCGCCTGCGTATGCGCGGCTTTCGCGGAGGGTGCCATGCCGCTCCAACCCGCATGGGGCGGAGCCGTTCCGGCGCGGCACGCGTTAGCACCTTCAAGGAGCCGACCATGGACAGACCGAAAGAAGAGGACCTGCCGCACCGGGACCAGAGCGAGATCGAGGCGGAAGCGGAGAAAAA
>JAXDPC010000215.1:0-11723 GCA_034668525.1 Sphingomonadales bacterium | reverse complement strand
GAGAAGGAGTTCGTCGACTGGGTGCAGGGCTCCAACCTCTTGAAACGGGCCTTCCGCGAAGTGGCGGTAATCGGCGGCCTCGTCGAGCGGCACCATCCGGGCAAGCGCAAGTCGGGCAAGCAGGTCACCTTCTCGACCGACCTCATCTACGACGTGCTGCGCCGCTACGAGCCCGATCATCTGCTGCTCCGCGCCGCCTGGGAGGATGCGCGCCAGCGCATGACCGACGTCGGCCGCCTCGCCGACCTGCTCGACCGCGCCGAGGGCACGATGGTCCATGTCGATCTCGAGCGCGTCTCGCCGCTGGCGGTGCCGGTGCTGGTGATGATCGGCCGCGAGCGCACCGCCCAGGGTTTGACCGACGATCATCTGCTGCTCGAGGCTGAGAGCCTGGCCAGGGAGGCGATGCGCGAGAGCTGAGGAGCCAAACGGGCCTTCGCGGCGTTCACCGGCGCATGGACATCATGGTCGAGCTTCACTGCGACAAATGCGGCAGCGCCAATCTCAGCCTGCCGCGCTGGGAGGATGAGGGCGGCGCCATCGCCTGCAACGATTGCGGCGAGGCGCACGGAACGCTCGCCGCGCTGCGCGAGGAGCTGCTCGCCTGCGCGGTCGAGCAATCGTCGGAGAAGCTCCGAGAGGGCCTGGAGCGGCTGCCCTAGCCGTCGAGGAAGTCGCGCAGCTTCCACGCCAGCGCGGCGACGCTGAACGGCTTCCTCAGCATCGCCGGATGGTCGTCGGGGAGCGTCTCGTGCGGGTCGGTCTCGGGCGCGTAGCCGGTCGTGTAGAGGATCTTGAGGTCGGGGCGCTGGCGCAGCGCCCGCTCGGCGAGGGCCCGGCCGTCGAGGCCGGGCATGACGACGTCGGTGAAAAGCAAGGTGATCGCGGGATCGCTGGCGAGGATGGCGAGGGCTTCGACGCCGGTCTCCGCCTCGCGCACGCCGTAGCCGAGCTCGTGCAGCGCCTCGACGGTGGTCCGCCGCACCTCCTCTTCGTCCTCGACGACCAGCACCACCTCGCCGGGCGAGCCGCGCGGCGGAAGCGTCTCGCCGGCCGAATCCGCGGCGTCGGGCGGCGCGTCGCCGCTGTGGCGCGGCAGGTATAGGCGGATGGCGGTGCCAGCGCCGGGCGCGCTGTCGATGTCGACATGGCCGCCCGACTGGCGCACGAAACCGTAGACCTGGCTGAGACCGAGGCCGGTGCCGCGGCCCACCTCCTTGGTCGTGAAGAAGGGCTCGAAGGCGCGCGCCGCCACCTCCGGCGCCATGCCGCTGCCGCTGTCGGAAACCGCGACCATCACATAGTCGCCGGGGGCGAGCCCGTCTTCGGGGCCCGCCTCGTCCTGGATCATGTTCAGCGTCTCGATCCGGAGGACGCCGCCGCCGGGCATCGCGTCGCGGGCGTTGATCGCAAGGTTGATGACCGCGCTCTCCATCTGCGCGCGATCGACGCAGACCGGCCACACCGACGGCGCGGGCACCGATTCGATCCGGACCTTCTCCCCGATCGTCCGGCTGAGCAGCTCCGAGAGATCGCCGAGCAGCCGGTTGAGATCGGTGACCATCGGCTCGAGCGGCTGGCGGCGGGCGAAGACGAGCAGGCGCTGGGTGAGCGCCGCGGCGCGCCGGGCGCCGTCCATGGCGCTGTCGATCTGGCGGCCGACGTCGCCGCGCCCCTGCGCGAGGCGCCGCTTCGCGATGTCGAGATTGCCGACGATGATCGCGAGCATGTTGTTGAAGTCGTGGGCGATGCCGCCGGTGAGCTGGCCGACCGCCTCCATCTTCTGCGCCTGGACGAGGCTGGCCTGCGCGCTCTCCAGCTCGGCGGTGCGCTGGTCGACCCGGCGGCCCAGGCTCCGGTTCAGGGCGCGGTAGCGGCCGATGGCGAGCCGGGTCGCCCCGGCGATCCACGCCATCATCAAAGCGGTGAGCAGGAACAGGATGAGGGTGAGCCCATCCTCCATGCGGCGCAGCTCGAAAGAGTGGCGCGGCGCGATGACGAAATACCAGGAGGCGAGCGTCGCCAGCAGCGCCGAGAGCGTGCCGGCCCGCCCGCCGCAGGCCAGGGCGACGAGGATGATGAGCGGGAAATAGGTGATGAACTGGACGCCCTCGACCCAGCGGTCGATGGCGAGCCGCATCACGGTGGCGACGCCGGGGGCGAGCAAAGCGATCAGCCAGGCATTGAGGCTGCCGGGACGAGCCACGGGCAGGTCGATGTAGAGCCGTTCGACCCTTCGCCACCTGCGCATGTACGCTTCCCCCGGAAGCCGAGGCTCCGATTCCCCGCCGCGATCCTAACCCAAGGGCCGCCGCGCGCCTAGAGCGGGGAGCTTGACCCGGATCAAGCCGCCGAAGCATTGCAAGCGCAAATCCCGGGAGAAAGACATGCGCCGCCCCCTGCTCGTCCTCCTTGCCGCTCCGCTTCTGGCCACCCCTTTGCTGGCGCAGGACCCGACGCCCGCCAACCGCTTCGCCCATGACGAGATGCTGGTGATCGACACTCATCTCGACATCGCCGCCCGCTTCGACAGCGGCGAGTGGGACTTCGCCGAACGCCACCGCTTCGAATATGACGGCTCGCAGGTCGATCTGCCGCGCATGATCGAGGGCGGGCTCGATGGCGGCTTTTTCGTCATCTACACCCCGCAGGGCGCGCTGACTCCGGAGGCTTATGCCGCGGCGCGCTCCGCGGCCCTCGTCCGCGCCGCCGCGATCCGCCGCGTGATCGGCGAGAATCGCGATCGCATGGGCCTCGCCCTCACCGCCGACGACGCCGAGCGGCTCCACCGCGAGGGCCGGCGCATCGCCTTCATCTCGATCGAGAACAGCTGGCCGCTCGGCGAGGATTTGTCGCTGCTCGAGACCTTCCACCGGCTGGGGGTGCGGATGGCGGGACCGGTCCACAGCCGCAACAACCAGCTTGCCGATTCGACCACCGACACGCCGCGTTGGAACGGCCTGTCGCCGCTCGGCAGGCAATGGGTCGCGGAGATGAACCGGCTCGGCATGCTGATCGACGGCAGCCACAGCTCGGACGCGGCGTTCGACCAGATGCTCGAGCTGAGCCGGGTGCCGATCGTCCTCTCCCATTCCGGGCCGCGCGCGCTCTACGAGCATCCCCGCAACATCGGCGACGAGCGCATGCGGCGCCTCGCCCGCGCCGGCGGCGTGATGTTCATGAACACCATCTTCCTCGCCCCCGACGACCGGTCCGAGGAGCGCAGCGCGATCGGCGACCGCCAGGAGAATTGGCCCCGGCTCAGCCCGGCCGAGCGGCGCCGCCTGCTCGCCGACAAGGCGGCGCTCGACGCGCAGCGGCCGTTCACGACCGCCACCTTCGATCATTTCATGCGCTCGATGCTGCACGCCATCGCGGTGATGGGGATCGACCATGTCGGGCTCGGCGCCGACTGGGACGGCGGCGGCGGCGTGCAGGGCATGGAGGACATCTCGCTGCTGCCCCGGATCACCGAGCGGCTGCGGCGCGAAGGTTTTTCGGAGGGCGACATCGCCAAGGTGATGGGCGGAAACCTGCTCCGCGTGATGCGCCGCGCCCAGGCCTTCGCCGCGCGGCGCTAGGACTTCCTAAGCCCGAGCGGGGCGGCTAGGCTCGCAATCGGGGGCGGCGTTTCGCAGGAGTGGATCGCGAAGCTATGTCGTCGCTCGCCCAGTCGCCGGATGAGACAGCGGACCGGCCGTTCCTCGACGGCGGGGGCGCGATGGGCGCGGCGATGCGAGCGCACGACTGGGCGGCGACCCCGCTCGGCCCGGCCGCCGTCTGGCCGCAGCCGCTCAAGACGGCGGTCGGGATCCTGCTCCAGTCGAAATTCCCGATGTTCCTCGCCTGGGGGCCGGAGCTCACCTTCCTCTACAATGACGGCTACGTCGAGATACTCGGCGACAAGCACCCCGCGCTCGGCCGGCGCTTCGCCGACATCTGGGCGGAAATCTGGGAGGATGTCGGCCCCCTCGCCGAGCGGGCGCTGGCCGGCGAGGCGACCTATTTCGAGGATCTGCCGCTGCTCATGCGCCGCAAGGGCCATGAGGAGCAGACCTGGTTCACCTTCTCTTACAGCCCGTTGCGCGACGAGGACGGCGACGTGCGCGGGATCTTCTGCGCCTGCGTCGAGACCACCGCCACGGTGCTCGCCGAACGCGGCCGCATCCGCGAGGCCGAGCATCTGCGCCAGCTGTTCGACAACGCGCCGGGGTTCATGGCCGTGCTGAGCGGGCCGCGCCACGTCTTCGACCTCGCCAACGCGGCTTACATGCGGCTCGTCGGCCACCGCGACATCCTCGGCAAGTCGGTGCGCGAGGCGCTGCCCGAGATCGCCGAGCAGGGCTTCGTCAAGCTGCTCGACGAGGTCTACGAGACCGGCAAGCCCTATAGCGGCGTCTCCGTCACCGTCGGCTTCCGGCCCGAAGGGGGCGACGCGGTCGAGAATCGCCTGCTCGATTTCGTCTACCAGCCGATAATCGGCGACGACGGCAGCGTCACGGGCATCTTCTGCGAAGGCTATGACGTCACCGAGCGCCACGTCGCCGAGCGCAGGCTGCGCGAGAGCGAGGCGCGCTTCCGCCGCATCGCCGATTCGGCGCCGGTGCCGATGTGGGTGACCAAGCTCGACCGCAAGCGCGCCTTCGTGAACCTCGCTTATGCCGACTTCCTCGGCGTCTCCTACGCGGAGGCGCTCGACTATGACTGGCGCGGCCGCATCCATCCCGACGATATCGACCGGATCGTCCAGGAATCGCTGGCCGGCGAAGCGACGCTGAAGCCCTTCACGCTGCTGGGCCGCTATCTGCGAGGCGACGGCGAGTGGCGCTGGCTGCGCTCGGAATCGCAGCCGCGCTGGGGGCCGGACGGGGAGCATGAAGGCTTCATCGGAGTCGCCTTCGACGTCACCGACGCCAAGGCGGCCGAGGCGGCGCTCGAACGCCGCGTCGCCGAACGGACCGCCGACCTCTCGGCCGCGCTCGACCGTCTCCAGGCCGAGGTCGGCGAGCGCGAGCGGGCCGAGGAAGCGCTGCGCCAGGCGCAGAAGATGGAGGCGGTGGGCCAGCTCACCGGCGGCATCGCCCACGATTTCAACAATCTGCTGACGCCGATCCTCGGCGGGCTCGAGCTGATCGCCAACCGGGTCGACGACGCGCGGCTGAAAAGGGTGGCGGAGACGGCGCTCGAATCCTCGCGCCGCGGCGCCAAGCTGACCGGGCAATTGCTCGCTTTCTCGCGCATCCAGCGGCTGGCGATGCAGCCGGTGGCGGTGAACAAGGTCATCGCCAACATGCGCCAGATCCTGAAGCACACGATCGGCGCCGGGATCGAGATCAGGACCGCCTTCGACGACCAGGCGGGCCATGCGATCTGCGACGAGAATCAGCTTGAGAATGCGGTCCTCAACCTCGCGATCAACGCCCGCGACGCGATGCCGAAAGGCGGCCTGCTGTCGATCTCGACCGCCTGCGTCGAGGAGCCGGGCGGGCCGGACCTCGAAGGGGGCGCCTATGTCTGCGTCAGCGTCGAGGACGACGGCGAAGGCATGGCGCCGGACGTGCTCGCCCGCGCCATCGAGCCTTTCTTCTCGACCAAGCCGCTCGGCAAGGGCACCGGCCTCGGCCTCGCCCAGGTCTACGGCATCGCCAAGCAATCGGGCGGGACGATGCGGATCGACAGCGCGCCGGGAAAAGGCACGCGGGTGCGGATCGTGCTGCCGCGCGCGCCCGCCGCTGGAGCCGCGGAGGGCGCCGGCGAGGGCGGCGCGGCGACGATGCCCGAAGCGGCGCCGACGCCGGCGATCCGGATCCTGGTCGTGGACGACGATGCCGACGTTCGCGGCTTCCTCGCCGACGCGCTCGACGAGCTCGGCCACCAGGTCTCGGCCTGCGATTGCGGCGAGGCCGCGATCGTCGAGGTCGACCGCTCCTGCCCGGACCTGTTGCTGCTCGATTTCGCCATGCCCGGGATGAACGGCGCCGAGGCGGCGCGCGAGATCCGGAGCCTCTGCCCGGGTCTCCCGATCGTGTTCGTCACCGGCTATGCGGAGAGCGAGCAGCTCGAGCGCGCGCTCGGCCGCGACGTCAAGGTGCTGCGCAAGCCGTTCAGCATCGACGAGCTGCTCGCCGTCATCGCCGAGGCCGTGCCCACGGCCTGAGCTTGCGCGAATCTGAAAGGCGGTTCACCTTGCGCCGCGGAGGACGCGCGGGAATGGCAGAGGCGGCAGCGAACGGGGACAAGAGCCCGCGTACCGAGCGGGGCCGCAAGACGCTGCGCCGGCTGATCGAGGCGGCGGCGCAGGAGTTCGGCGAGCGCGGCTTTCACGAGGCGGCGATCACCGGCATCACCCGGCGCGCGGGCGTCGCCCTGGGCACCTTTTACACCTATTTCGAATCGAAGGAGGAGGTGTTCCGCGCCCTGGTGCGCGACATGAGCAACGCCACCCGCGCCCATGTCGCCGAGGCCGCGCGCGGGGCGCCGGACCGGCTAACCGCCGAGCGGCGCGGCCTCGCCGCCTTCATCGCCTTCGTGCGCGAGCGGCCCGAGCTCTACCGGATCATCGAGGAGGCGCAGTTCGTCGCCCAGGACGAATATCGCAAGCATTATTTGACCTTCGCCGAAGGCTATCGCCGCAACCTCGCCGCGGCCCACTCCCGCGGCGAGATCGCCGAGGGGCCGGACGAGCTTCGCGCCTGGGCGCTGATCGGGATCAGCGTGTTCCTCGGCATGCGCTACGGCCTCTGGGAGCGGGACCTCGAGCCGCAGCAAGTCGCCGATCTGGCGATCGACTTCGCCTCCGAGGGGCTGAGGATCAGGGCGCCATGAGCGGCGATTTCATCCCCGACCTGCTCGCCAAACGCGCCGCGCTGGCGCCGGACGCGATCGCGCTCGAAGATGCGCTCACCGGCCGCACCGTCACTTATGCCGCCCTCGACGGCCGCGCGGCGCGCGCCGCCGCTTTGCTGGAGGCGCGCCGCATCGGCGAAGGCGACCGCGTCGCCATCCTCTGCCGCAACCGGATCGCCTTCTTCGAGCTCCTGTTCGCCTGCGCGCGCGTGCGCGCGGTGCTGGTGCCGCTCAACTGGCGGATGCCGCCGGCCGAGCTCGACATGCTGATCGCCGACGCCGAGCCGACGCTCCTGTTCCATGGCGACGAGGATCGGGAGACCGTCGCCGGCCTTTCCGGCGACACCCCCGCCATCGCCCTCGATCTTGACTATGAGGCGTTGCTCGCCCGGTCCGCGCCCGCCGCGGGGCGCGCGCCCTGGCCGCTGCGCGCGACCTGGTATCTGCTCTACACGTCGGGGACGACCGGGCGGCCGAAGGGCGTGGTCTACACGTTCCGTATGGCGCTCGCCAATTATGTCAGCCTCAGCGCCGCGATCGGGCTCGGCCGGGCCGACGCGACGCTGAACTTTCTGCCGCTCTTCCATACCGCCGGGATCAACCTCCACGCTTTGCCGACCCTGATCGCCGGCGGGCGCGTGCTGGTCCTCCCGCGTTTCGACGCCGAAGCGGTCGTTTCGGTCATCGAAGCGAGGCGGATCGACACTTTCTTCGGCGTCCCGACCGTCTACCAGGCGCTGCTCGATCATCCCCGCTTCGCCGCGGCGCCGCTCGATCGGGTGCGGCACTGGGGCTGCGGCGGCGCGCCCTTGCCGGACGGCGTCGCCTATCGCTGCCGGGACGCGGGCATCCGCGTCTGCAACGGCATGGGCATGACCGAGACGGGGCCGACGGCCTTCCTGATGGACCCGGCCGACGCATGGGACCGGATCGGATCGGTCGGCAAGCCGCAGCTCTTGTGCAGCGCGCGCATCGTCGACGCGTCGGGCCGCGAGGCCGGCGACGGCGAGGTCGGCGACCTCCAGTTCGCGGGCCCGGGCGTGACTCCGGGCTATTGGCGCAACGAGGAGGCGACCCGCGCCGCCTTCACCGCGGACGGCTGGCTGCGCTCGGGCGACCTCGCCCGCCGCGACGCCGACGGCTTCTTCCACATCGCCGGGCGGCGCAAGGAGATGTTCGTCTCGGGCGGGGAGAATGTCTATCCGGCCGAGGTCGAGAACGTGCTCTGCGGCCATCCCGCGGTGCAGGACGTCGCGGTCCTGCCCCGGGCCGACCCGCGCTGGGGCGAGGTCGGTCTGGCCTTCGTCCAGCTCGCGCCCGAAGCCTCGCCGCCGCCGCGGGCGGACGAGCTCCAGGCCTTCTGCCGCGCCCGGCTGGCGCCCTACAAGGTACCGGTCAGCTTCGCCTTCGTCCCGGATTTTCCGCGCACTTCGGCGGGCAAGATCCAGAAGCACCTGCTCTGAGCGGCCGCGCCCTCAGGCGTTGCCGCGGATGAATTCCTCGAGCGCCTCATAGGCCTGATCGTCGGTGGTCTGGATCGGCGGGTGCTTGCAGAAATAGGCCGAGGCCGGGTGGATCGGGCCCGACAGGCCGCGGTCCTTCGCGACCTTAGCGCAGCGGATCATGTCGATCGCGACGCCCGCCGAGTTGGGGCTGTCCTCGACCGAAAGGCGCAGCTCCAGGTTGAGCGGCACATCGCCGAACATCCGCCCTTCCATCCTCAGGAAGCAGACCTTGTTGTCGTTCTGCCAGGGCACGTAATCGGACGGGCCGATATGGATGTTCTCGTCCTCGAGCCGGTGCTCGGCGACCGACTGCACCGCCTCTGTCTTCGAGACCTTCTTGGAGGCGAGCCGCTTCCTGTTCGACATGTTGAGGAAGTCGGTGTTGCCGCCGGTGTTGAGCTGGTAGGTCCGGTCGAGCTTGACGCCGCGCTTGTGGAACAGGTCGGTCAGCACGCGGTGGACGATGGTCGCGCCCAATTGCGCCTTGATGTCGTCGCCGACGATCGGCACGCCGGCATCGGTGAAGCGCTTGGCCCAGACCGGATCGCTGGCGATGAAGACCGGGATGTTGTTGACGAAGGCGACCCCCGCCTCGAGCGCGCATTCGGCGTAGAATTCGGTCGCTTCCTGGCTGCCCACCGGCAGATAGTTGAGCAGGACGTCGGTCTCGGTTTCCCTGAGGCGGCGGACGATTTCGTCCTTTTCCGGCTGCGGCGCGTCGGCCGGCAGGAAGGTGCGCTCGGCGGGCCATTCCGCCATATGGTCCGAATAGCCGTCGAGCATGCGGCCCATCTCGACGGTGACGCCGCTCGCCGGGACATGGTCGCAGAAGATCTGGGTGCAGTTCGGCTTCTCGAAGATCGCCTCGGCGACGTCGCTTCCGACCTTGCGGCGATCGATGTCCCAGGCCGCGACCACCTTGATGTCCTTCGGACGGTAGCCGCCGAGGTCCCAGTGCATCAGGCCGATCTGCTCGTTGGCGCCGCCGTTCTGGTAATAAGCGAGGCCCTGGACGAGCGAGCTCGCGCAATTGCCCACGCCGATGATGGCGATGTTGATGTCGTTGCGGACGGGATCGTTGAGGCTCATGATTTCAAAAGGCTTTCAGGAGACGGCGGACCTGCGCGCTGCGGGAACGGCGTCCCCGAGGCGGATGAGTCTGCGAATGGATGCGAACCTATAGGCGCGGTCGTGCGGTGGGGCGCAAGCCCAAATTGCTCGGCGATAAAGCAAATTTCTACCCTCAATCCGAGTTTCCGAGCGCTTCCACCGAAGGCCCGAATGCAACCGGGCGCGTCTGCGGATGCTGCCGGTCCGACTGGGACCCGGGCGGGCAAGTGCCTGTCTGGCAACAGATTCGGCAACCTGACCGCACCGTAGGGCAGCGGGCCTTGATAGCGGCATTGGTCCGCAATGTCCAATTGCGCTCCGGGCCCTCCGCGATGCCGCCCCGATGAAGGCGGCAGGGAACAAGGCGCGGCGAGGCGCATTGAAGGAGACGCCGGGGCCGTCGTCCGGGCGGGCATGCTTCCTGTCGGAAACACCAGCACAAGGAATCCCTGTCAGCTTGCGCGTGCTCGTGACCATCGACGCGCTGGGAAGCGCACTGCCCTACGGCCTCGATCTGGCCCGCGGCCTGTCGCGCCTGGGCGTCGAGACGATCCTCGCGATCATCGGGCCGAGCCCGTCGGGCGCGCAAATGGCGACGGCTTCCGCGATCGCGGGGCTGGAAGTCGTCCAGACCGGCCTGCCGCCCGCCCGTTTCGCCGACGACGCGGCCTCGCTGCGCGCGGCGGGCCGGGAAATAAGCCGGCTCGCCGCCGAGCGCGGCGCCGACCTCATCCAGCTCAGCACGCCCGCGCTCGCCGCCGGAACCCGCTTCCGGCCGCCGGTCGTCGCCATCCAGCACGGCTGCGCGGCGACCTGGTGGGAGGCGGTGCACGGCGGCCGGCGGCCGCCTGGAATCGCCGCCCAGGCCGAGCTGGTCCGGGCCGGCCTCCACGCCGCCGACATCGTCGTCGCTCCGTCGGCCGCCTTCGCCGAGGCGACCCGGCGCGTCTACGGCCTGGAAGAGACGCCGCGCGTCGTCCACAACGGCCGTTCTCCTTCGCCTCCCCCGCGGCTGGCGCCGCGCGATTTCGTCTTCACCGCCGGGCGCCTGTGGGACGAGGGGAAGAATCTCGACATGCTCGACGCCGCGGCCGGCCACATCCCGGTTCCGGTCCGGGCCGCCGGGCCGATCGAAGGCCCCAACGGCGCCAGGGTTCTGTTCGACAACATCCACTGCGTCGGCGATCTCGAGGCGGAAGATCTGGCGGCCTGGCTGTCGGCGCGGCCCGTCTTCGTATCCGCGGCGCTCTACGAGCCGTTCGGGGTGGCGGTGCTGGAAGCCGCGTCCGCCGGCTGCCCGCTCGTCCTGTCGGACATTCCGGCCTATCGCGAGCTGTGGGAGGAGGTCGCGATCTTCGTCCCGGCCCGCGACGAGGACGGCTTCACCCGCGCGATCGCCGGTCTCGTCGCCGACGATTTCGAGCGGGCCGTGATGGGGCGCGCGGCGAAGGAGCGGGCCGGATTGTACACATCGGACGCGATGGCCGCGCAGATGGCCGCGATCTACCGCAGCCTGCTTCCCGCCGTTCGCCGGCCGGTCCTCGCGGCTCAGAGAACGCCCGCTCTCGCCGCGGCGTGAGCGGTTCGCCGAAGGGCGTTCAAAATCCGCCGCGGCGAAGGAAATTGGTCGGGGAGAGAGGATTCGAACCTCCGGCCCCTGCCTCCCGAAGACAGTGCTCTACCAGGCTGAGCTACTCCCCGACCGGAACCGGCTCGAAGGCCGCCCGGGAGTCAGGGGGCGCTCAATAAGGGACGAGTTGGAGGAGCGCAAGTTGCGCGGCCCGGGTCCGGGGCAGAATCTTGATGCTCCGGCCATCGACTTGCGATATGTTCGCGGTGGGGGGCAAAATGGGCGACAGCGGCGGTCGTGGCGGGGGTAAGACGCCCAAAGGGCGCGCGCGGCCCGCGGCCGGAAGCAAGCGCGACGCGGCAGCGGGTGCCGCCGGCGCGACCCGCCGGTCCGCCACGGCGCCGGATCCGGCCAGCGCTCCCGAAGCGGTCGTCGCCGCTTCGGACGGCGTGCCGCTAGGTTCCGCTTCCGGGACCGCCACCGTCGTCGGATCTTCCGTCACGGCTCCGTCGACCATTCTGCCTTCGCCACTGCCTCTGCCTCCGCTCCCTTCCCGGTCGCGCGCTGCCCGTCGGCTCGCGGCCGCGGCCTGGGGAGTCGCTGCGCTCCTTCTCGGAGCGCTTGCGGGCTGGCTGATCTGGCGAAATTGGGGAACAGCGGTGGCTCCGCCGCCGCGGCCGCTGTCGCTGTCG
>JAXDPC010000214.1:0-3255 GCA_034668525.1 Sphingomonadales bacterium | reverse complement strand
CGACGCGGATCCGAACCGCATCGCCCATTCCCGTCACGGAGGCCGCCGCGACCGTTCGCCCGCCCGCGTCCCGAAGCTGCGTCGAGGCAACCTGCGGGCCCGCCTCTGCGGGAACCGTCTCCGCGCGGCGGCTGGTGGTGCAGCCCGAGAGCGCCGCCGCGATGAGGGCGCCGGCGATAATGGATAGGCGGGTCATCCGGTACTCCTCCTCAGCGAAAAGCGGAAACGAACCGGACTCGGAACAGTTTCGGCCGCGGGACTGCGCAACGCGACAGACGGCTGCTTCGACAAGCGTCCGCCGCTCCGACGGGCGCAAAAAAAGGGAGCCAGTCCGATGAACTGGCTCCCGATTTTCCGTACACGCGCTGCCGGGGCAGCGGTGGCCTTCTTACCAGCCGGAGCCGGGGCCGAAGGTGATCTCCACGCGCCGGTTCTGCGGCTCGCGAACGCCGTCGGCCGTCTCGACCGCGGGCCGGCTCTCGCCGAACGCCTCGGTCCGCATGACGCCCTCGGGGATGCCGCGGCCGGCCAGATACTGGCGAACGTTCTCGGCGCGACGCTGAGACAGACCGACGTTGTACTGGTCCGAACCCGAACGGTCGGCGTGACCGGCGAGCACGACCTGGGCGTTGCCGGTGGTCCGATACTGCTCGGCGGCGTTGTCGAGGATGCCGGCGGCCTGCGGGGTGATCTCGTCGCGATCCCAATCGAAGAAGACGATGAAGGGACCGGGGATCGGGCAGGTCGAGCCCGGCGGCAGGGTCTGGCCGTTCGGGCACTCGACGTTCGGCACGACCGGCGGCGGCGCCACGATCGGCGGCGGCGGGGTCACGATCACGGGCGGCGGAATCGGGATCACCGGCTCCGGAGCGCCGAAGTTGAACGTGATACCGCCGAGGATGCTGTGCGTGCGCAGCCGCGTCGAGAACTCGTTTCCGCCGAAGCCGATCATCTCGAGGCTCGGGACGTTGAAGAAACGATAGCGGACCGTCACGTCGGCGCTGTCCGAGATCGCCTGGCGCAGACCGGCGACGACCTGCCACGCGAAACGCGTGTCGGAATCGTCGAGGAAGGCACCCTGGTTCGAGAAGACGCGCTGGTTGTTGAAGCTGACGCGGGCAACGCCGACGCCACCGCCAAGGAAGCCGCTGACGCCGTCATCGTCGCCGAAGTCCAGCATGCCGTTGATCATGAAGCTGAGCGCGGTGGTGTTGCCGGCCGCTTCGCGGATCTGGAGACCGCCGGCCACGCCGGGACGCGCGTCTCCGGGGAGACCGACCGTGCCGTCGAGCGAGTCGAGGCGGGCGCGCTTGTAGGCGACCTCGGCCTCGAGCCGGAACGCGCCCAGATCGTAACCGACAAAGCCGGCGCCGTCGAACCCGTAATCATGGTCGATGACGAGAGCGTTCTCGATGGCTCCGACGTCCATCTCGACGTCCTCAACGATCATCGCGCCGAAATCGCCGCCGACATACCAGGCGCCATCGCGCGCAAGTGCCGGAGTCGCGATCGCGGTGGATGAGAGCGCCACAACAATGGCGAGCTTCCGCATAAATTATCCCCTTTCTTCTGCGTCCCTGGAGGGAACGACGTGAACTCATTACGGTAAGCGGAGTTTTCGCGCAAGCACGCTTATCCCCACAAATGTTGCTGAAAAGCCGCAGTCCGCGGGTAGGGCGAAAAGCGGTTTGTCAGACGAGGTCCGAACGGTTCCGACCCTGTGCGGTTGCATCGCAAAGAGCGCCAAGCTCAATCGATGAGACCGTGTGACCTCAAAGCCACAATGAGCGCGTCGACAGCCGACCGCGCCTCCAGATCAATTGTCGTTCCACCTGAAGGACTTGGCACCGACGGCTGACGCGGTCCGACGACCTGCTGCCCGCCGATCATAAGCTTGGTCGCCGGAACTTCTCCCGCGCGCCAGCTGGCACCCGACCAGACGAGCCATATGCCCGTCTCCTTGTTCCAGACCGACATCCCCGGAACCGGCGTCGCGAAACGCCAGCCGCTTTCGGTCCAGACCGCCAGCGCCTGGTCGCGTCCCGCCCAGGCGCCGGTCGCCCCGGCGGCCGCGATCCAGCATTGACCGGGCTCGGGATCGGAAGGGGGATCCGGTATCGGGGCCGCCTCCGCGGCCGCGTGGATCAGGGCGTCCGCAATGACGATCGCCTCGTTGTGGAACAGCTCCTTCTGGGCCTGGCCCGGAAGGATGAAGGGCAGCGCAAAACGCGGCGTGGCGTCGGGCATGATGTGCTCCTTCTCGATGATCAGCCGAAGGCGATGAGCGCCGGTCGGGACGTGGCATGGGTCCCGATCTGCGCGACCGAGATCGTGAAGGGGGGCGCCATTCCATCGGCGAGCCGCTCGGCGGCGGCGTAGGAGAGCCGCTGCTCGGCGACTTCGAACGATCGGGCCGCGGCGGCGCCCGCGATCGAAACGGAATATCTCTCCAGCTCCTCGCCGAGGGGCGCATCCGCGCCATTCGCCCACGCGAAGCCGAGCCTGCTCCTTCGCACCCAGGTGACGAGCAGGTCTCCGCCGGCATCGATCCCGGCCGCCAGATGGACGGGCGTCGGCGGCTTCAGCGCGTCGCCGGTGACTTGCCGCTCCGCGCCCACGCCCTCGGCCGTATCGCCCAGCCCCAGCGCCCTGACGAGGGCGGTGGCGCCGATCGCGCCGAGCGGCCATCGCAAGGGCGCGAGGGTCCCGGTCCGGATCAGCACGAAGCTCTCGCCCGGCGCGTGCCCCGCGGCGGCCCATTCCGTCCCCAGCCTGCCCCGCAGCAGGCGGCTCAGCCGGAAGCGCCGGTCGCCGAGCGGCTCCGCTTTCCCGAACTGGATGAGCTCGGACCCGAGCAAGGCCAGGTTCGCGCCCGCTGCCAGGGCGTCGTCGGTCCGGTTCTCGAGCCACATGTCCTCGTTCAGCAACACGACCTCGATGAAGGATCGCGCGTCGAACAAGGCCGCGTCCCCGGCCGGCACTGCATCGAGGCTGTGGCCGAGGACGGCGGGTTCCGCGGTTGCACCGCTGTCGTCCCAGGTGGTGCCGCCGTCGCTGCTGGCGAGCAAGGCCGCCCGCCGCCAGCCTGGCGACGGGCCGGCGGCGGCGGCAAACAGCCAGAGCCCGTCGCCATAGCCCGGCAACGGCGCTTCGAAAACGCGCAGCTCGGTCGGCCCATGTACCAGGTCCGGCTGCTCGATCGATCTTCCCTGCGCGCCGGCCGCCGCAGCCGGCAGGGCGTCCGGCGCGCGGGTC
>JAXDPC010000213.1:0-3979 GCA_034668525.1 Sphingomonadales bacterium | reverse complement strand
AGGTGATCTGCGCCGACCTCAAGGGACAGGACGAGACGGCTGCGGCGATCGGCCCCGCGGCCCTCGCCGAGGAAGCGGACGCCGGCGACGATTCGGACGTGCAGGACCTCGTCCAGCTTGCCCTCGCCCGCTTCGGCCGGCTCGACATCTTCTTCGCCAATGCCGGCGTCTCGGGCGGCCTCGCCTCGATCTTCGAGCAGACGCCCGAGGACTGGCAGGAGATATTGCGGGTCAATCTGATCGGCCCGTTCCTCGCCATCAAGCATTCCGCGCCCGCGATGAAGACGCAAGGCGGCGGCTCGATCATCTGCACCGCCAGCGTCGCGGGCCTGCGCGCCGGCGCCGGCGGGCCGGCCTATTCCGCGTCCAAGGCCGGCGTGATCCGCCTCGTCCAGGTCGCCGCGACCCAGCTCGCCGGCTCGAACATCCGGGTCAACGCGATCTGCCCGGGGCTGATCGAGACCGGCATGACCAAGCCCTTGTTCAACAATGCCCGCGCCGCCGGCAAGGAGGACCAGATCGGCCATCTGAACCCGATGAAGCGCGGCGGCGTCCCCGGCGAGATCGCCGCCGCCGCCTTGTTCCTCGCCTCGGACGAGAGCAGCTACGTCAACGGCCACGCCCTCGTCGTCGATGGCGGCCTCTCCTCCTCGCATCCCTTCTACCGCCAGGAATATGGCCGCACCTCCTTCTAGGGACAGTTACTGGTACTGTCCCCGTCTCCCTCGTCGTCGACGGCGGCCTCTCCTCCTCGCATCCCTTCTATCGCCAGGAATATGGCCGCACCTCCTTCTAGGGACAGCATGGGGACAGTTAGGTAACTGTCCCCTTACTGTCCCCCGGCCCACCAGCCCGGCTGCGGCGGCGTCCACCAGCGGGACGCTTCGGCGATGCGCTCCGCATAGTCCGGCGCATCGTCGAGAACGAGCGGGAGACCCGCTGCCGCCGCGAGCGCGCCCAGCTCGCCCGGCTCGAGCCGGTCGGGCACGCGGCCGCGGGCGCGGCAGGCGAGGCGCCAGAGCTCGAGCTCCTGTCCCCAGAAATAGAGCGAGCCGGCCCCGACATGGTCCTGCATGCGCCGGACCTCGTCCCATTTGCCCGGCTCGACCAGCTTCGCCCAGATATCCGCCTGGAGGCTGTCGACCGGGCCGTCCGGCCGCCAGCCGAGCGCATCGCCGACCACCACCTCGATCTTCGCGCGCGCCGCCGCGGGCAGCTGGGCGAAGACTCCGAGCGCCTCGATCAGCCGCACCACGTCGGGATCCTGCTCCACGACCGTGACCCGCTCCACGGCAGGGTTGAGCGCGACATTGGCCGCGCACCAGCCCATGCCGAGCCCCATGACGACGGTATGCCCGCAAGCGGACGCGATGCCGATCTCCTGGCTTTCGATCTCGACCGGCACGATCGACATCCAGGCCGCCCCGTCCCCGCCGAACGGGCCGGTCAGCATCGCCATCGTCTCCAGCCGGTAGAGCCGCCCCCAATAGCCGCGCGCGCTCGTCGCCGGCAGGATGCGCAGCGACCACGCGCCCCGGCGCGCCTCGGCCAGGCGCGGCAGCCAGAGGCCGGTCTCGAAGTCGCCGGACATCGATCGTGAAATGCCGTCTGTCCTACTTCCCGGGCCGTCGCTCAAATCGCCTCTCTGCCCTGTCCGCGCATATGCGGCCCGCCTCCTTCCATGTCGGCAGCGCCCGGCGCAAGCCTCAGGCGGTCCCGCCGGTTGACGCTCGCGTAAAGCAGCGCCTATCCGCTCGGCTGACCCAGCTTCGGAGACAGACATGAGCCCGATCAGCACCCGCCGTCACGGCGACATCCTCATCGTCACCTCGAACAATCCGCCGGTCAACGCGCTCGGCCATGCAGTGCGCGAGGGGCTGGTGAAGGCGATCGAGGAGGCGGACGGGGACGAGGGGGTGAAGGCGGTGGTGATAATCTGCGAGGGCCAGACATTCTTCGCCGGCGCGGACATCAGCGAGTTCGGCACGCCCAAATCCTTCCAGCCGCCGATGCTGCCCCAGGTCGTCGACATCATCGAGAATTGCACCAGGCCGGTGGTCGCCGCGATCCACGGCACCGCTTTCGGCGGCGGGCTCGAAGTCGCTTTGGCCTCGCATTACCGCGTCGCCCTGCCCTCGGCGAAGCTCGGCGTTCCGGAGGTGAAGCTCGGCCTCCTTCCCGGCGCGGGCGGGACCCAGCGCCTGCCCCGCGCCGCGGGCGTCGGGCTCGCGCTCGAAATGGCGGCGACCGGCAATCCGATCGGCGCCCGGGAGGCACGCGATGCGGGGCTCGTCGACCGGATCGTGGAGGGCGACCTCCTTCAGCATGCGGTCGCCTTCGCCGACGAGGTCAAGGAGGTGCGGCCGATCCCGAAGACCAGCGCGCGCGACGGCAAGCTCGAGGAAGCGCGCGGCAATCCGGGCCTGTTCGACGCCTTCCGCAAGGCCAATGCGCGCAAGTTCCGCGGCTTCGACGCGCCCGAGGCGAACATCCAGGCGATCGAGGCGGCGGTGGCCAGGCCCTATGCCGAGGGCGTCCAGGAAGAGCGGCGACTGTTCATGGAGCTGATGAGCGGGACGCAGGCGAAGGCGCAGCAATATTTCTTCTTCGCCGAGCGCAAGGCCGCGAAGGTCGACAATGTCCCGGAGGGGACGCAGCCGCGCGAGATCAAACGCGTCGGCGTGATCGGCGCCGGCACG
Organism: Sphingomonadales bacterium; assembly: GCA_034668525.1. Taxonomy (GTDB): domain Bacteria; phylum Pseudomonadota; class Alphaproteobacteria; order Sphingomonadales; family Sphingomonadaceae; genus Allosphingosinicella. The sequence goes on along the minus strand of JAXDPC010000213.1, from coordinate 1,280 downwards.
ATGGGCGGCGGCATCTCGATGAACTTCCTCTCCGCCGGCATTCCGGTGACCATCGTCGAGCAGCAGCAGGACGCGCTCGACCGCGGCACGGGGGTGATGCGCAGGAATTATGAGGCGTCGGCCGCCAAGGGCCGGATGACGGCCGACCAGGTCCAAGGCGCGATGGGCCTGCTCAAGCCTACGCTCAGCCTGGACGATCTGGGCGACTGCGACCTCATCATCGAGGCCGTGTTCGAGAATATGGACGTCAAGAAGGAGGTGTTCGGCAAGCTCGACCGGATCGCCAAGCCCGGCGCGATCCTCGCCTCCAACACCTCCTACCTCAATATCGACGAGATCGCCGCCAGCACGTCCCGGCCGCAGGACGTCGTCGGCCTTCATTTCTTCTCGCCGGCCAACGTCATGAAGCTGCTCGAAATCGTCCGCGGCGCGAAGACGGCGCCGGACGTGCTGGTTACCGCGATGCAGCTCTCGAAGAAGATCCGCAAGGTCGCGGTGGTGGCGGGCGTCTGCTACGGCTTTATCGGCAACAGGATGCTGATGCCGCGCCAGGTTCAGGCCAACCGCCTGCTTCTGGAAGGCGCCACGCCCGAGCAGATCGACCGTGTCCATGTCGAGTTCGGGATGCCGATGGGACCCTTCCAGATGGCCGATCTGGCGGGCGTCGACATCGGCTGGCACCGCGACCCGAACCGCATCGAGAATGTCCGCGACGCGCTCTGCGCCGCCGACCGCTGGGGCCAGAAGAAGGGCGCCGGCTTCTACGATTATGACGAGAAGCGCCGCCCGTCGCCCTCGCCCGTGGTCGCCAAGATCATCGACGATTTCCGGGCGAAGGAGGGCGTCGAGCCCCGCGAGATCTCCGACCAGGAGATCATCGAGCGCACGCTCTATACGATGGTCAACGAGGGCGCGAAGATCCTCGAGGAGGGCATGGCCCAGCGCGCTTCCGACATCGACGTCGTCTGGGTCTACGGCTACGGCTGGCCCGTCTATCGCGGCGGCCCGATGTTCTGGGCCGACACCGAGGGACTGCCCAAGATCGTCGAGGGCCTGCAGCGCCAGCAGGCGCGTCTGGGCGACGACTTCACTTTGTCGGAACTGCTCGTCCGCAAGGCCGAGGCGGGCGAGAAGCTGACGCGCTGACGGTCAGGGCCGCTGCCTTCATCGCGGCGACGAACGCACGCAGCGCCGGCGCCGGATCGGCCCGGTTCTCCTCCGCCAGCGCGACGATCGCCGAGCCCGAGATGACGCCGGCCGCGCCGGCGGCGAGGGCGGCG
>JAXDPC010000212.1:0-8523 GCA_034668525.1 Sphingomonadales bacterium | reverse complement strand
GCTCTGTACGGGCTTTCGGGTCATCCGCTCGCAACGCCGAAGCCGCTTACTCCGGCAGACGCCTATGAGATGGCAAACGAATATTTCGAGCACTGGTTACCCAGTGCGGAGCAGTTCATTGCCCATGGCGCCGACGCGGCCGAGCGTGGATGGCTAAGCAAAGCAGCGTTCGAACTGCATCAGGCCACCGAGCGACTCTACATCTGCTTCCTGCTTGTACGGACGCTCTATTTTCCGCGCTCCCATAACCTCAAATTCCTCCGCTCTCTGGCCGAGGATATTGAGCCGCGTCTGATCGACTCCTGGCCACGCGCGACGAAGCTCGACCGGCGCCGGTTCGAACTGCTGAAGCGTGCCTATGTCGAAGCTCGCTATTCGGCGAGTTACGCGATTGGCATGGCCGACCTGGAGGCGTTGACGTCCTCGGTTCGGCGCCTGCGCGACATCGTTGAAGAGATCTCGCGTGAGCGTCTGGACCAGCTGCGGTCTGCTGCCGACGCCAGCGAGGGATCGGCCCCGATGCCTTGAACGGGGGATCAGGGGAGCGCGGGTAGACAGCGATCCGGGAACCAGTTCCGGTCATCAAATCTCCTGGCAAGCAGCCGCCAGACCACACCCATCTCCTTTCTCAGCCCTATGGCGCGGCGGCGGCGGTTCGCAACCCGCGGCCCTGCGGCCCGTGTTGCCCTACGGGCTGCCCGCGCCGGCCTTGTGCCGGGGTTCCCCTTGGCTGCGCCTGCGGTGCGCTCCGCCGCTTCGCGCGCGCCCTTCTCCGGGCTGTCGACGGGGTGGTCCCGGCGACAAGGACAGGAGATTTCAACCATGACCAACACCGTTCTTCTCGTCGGCAACTTGGGCGCCGATCCCGAGCTCCGCACCGCCAACAGCGGCACCGACATCGCCAGCTTCAGCCTCGGAACGAGCCGTCCCAAGCGCGACAGCGAGGGCAAGACCTACAAGGATGCGAGCGGTTTCACCGCCAAGGACACCGAGTGGCACCGCATCACCTGCTTCAACGGCCTCGGGCGGATCATCGCGCAGCACGCCACGAAGGGCATGCTCGTTTCGGTGCGTGGCCGGCTCCACTACACCCGCTGGACGGACCGGGAGGGCATCGAGCGCTACGGCTGCGAGATCATCGCCGACGACGTCCAGTTCCTCAGCCCGCCGCGGCAGTCTGGCGCCGGCGGCGCCTCCGAGCCGCAGGGCGACCTGGACGATGACGTGCCCTTCTGAGCCCGTCGATCGCCCCGGCGGCAGGCGCCGCCGGGGCGTTCCAGTTAGTCCTTGAGCCGTCCGAGCTGCTCGGATGGCCGCAGATTGGAGCGGGAGGGGAGGCTGCGGGGGTGGGGTCTCGTCTCGTAGAGGCCCAGTGTGGCGGGCGGCGGAGCGGATCTCATGGATGCGCGGTCCCCCCAAGTTGCTCCGCAAATCGGCTCCCCCGCGCCCCGCTTCGCGGTGCCTTCGGCATCCCTGACCGCCCCTCCGCCGCCCGCTCTCCAAGCGCCGTCTTCGATCGGAAGACGATGCTGAGGAGACGGCAGATGAACATGATGAGCACCATCGGGCGGGGTTGCGATGCGGCTGTGGACGCGCTGCGGGCGGAGTTCGGAGCAGTTCTGGCGGAGCGGATTATCGAGGCGGAAGCGGTTGACTTCCTGTGGGAATCGCGCGTCGCGGAGCGCTATCTGGGGCAGCAGGTCGGCTGGGATTTCGACGATGAAGACGCGGCCCAGGACCTCTCTCGGGTCGCAATTCTGAGCGTTCTGGACGGCCGCTGGTATGTCGGAATGTGCCTGGTCGATGGCGAAGGAGTGGCGGTGGACCTGCTCTGGAAGCGGTCATTCGAGCGGCGCGAAGGGGCTGAATTCGAGCTTCTTCGGGCGCGATAATTGCCTGAAGTTGCTTTTGCCGGGGGCGGCGCGGCGGCGTCGCTCCCGCTATTGTTTTGCTCGCCTCGACGTCACCAAGCCGATTTCAGCCGCCACTCGGGGGCCTCAGGCAGCACCTTACCGGGGGACCAAGAGCCCCTCTAGGCTTGCGCTTTGCCGCGGCCCCGCCCGCCGCCGGCCTTGGCCGCGCGGCCCTTCTGCCCGAGGCCGATCTTCTTCGCCATGTCGCGCCGGGCCTGCGAATAGGTTTCCGAAACCATCGGATAGTCGGGCTTTAGGCCGTAGCGCTGGCGGTACTCTGCAGGCGTCAGCCCATGCCGCGAAAGGTGTCGTTTCAGGGTCTTGTAGGGCTTCCCGTCGATCATCGAGATGATGTGATCTTTCGACGCCAAGGACTTCCGAGCAGTCACGGCCGGGGTGAATTCTTCGGTCGGCGCGGCCTCTTCCGCCGGCTCAGGGGCAGCCGAACTGCCGCCCGAAAGCTCCGTCACCGTCGCATGCATTGTGCGCAGGAACTGCGGCACGTCGTCGGCTTGAACGCGATTATTCTGGTTCCCAAGCCAGGCGATCGTCAGCTCAGTCGCGAGCTCCACGGCATTCAAAGTCTGTTCCTCGGCCACTTCATTCTCCCGGGTCTGCATATATCGCGGCCCCTAGTCTGGCCCTGCTCAAAACGCCAGAAGAGATGAATATCAAGCGCCCATAGCCAGCCCACATGTTGCTTGGCTCACCTAACGGGGGCTTCTGTTGGGGACTGCTTGGATCCCGGCACGTTGTCCCAGGATGTCTCAGCAAGCGGGTAGACGGCTGGGAGACAGAAGAGAGCAGGGTAAGGCAAGATAAAGCGGATTTCCGCCCGTCGCAGAAATGCCGCTATCTGGTTGTCTGCACATCGTTTTTTCGGGAGACGGTTTGTCTCCGCACTTGGCCGGCGCAGAGACTGAGGGGACGTTTCGATGCACGAAACGGCAGACTACCGCCGTTCGTCCGGGAGACACTTTAGCCGCGCTTTCGGCCGGCGCATATCCTCCGGGATGGCTGAAGACGAAAACAGATTCGAGCCGCGGCTCGGCCGCATGCGGAGCCAGAAGAGGGGCAAGGCCGGCGCTCGCGCTTTGCAGTCCCTCCTGATAGCGAGGATTGCGCGCGGAGGCGGTGATCCGCGCCGGCTGGGCCAGCCCGCATCAGCCCGTACCACTGGACGGTTCAACAGCCGGGGGCGCGGCGCCAAATTCTCGCGGGCGGCGAGCCATAGCTCCGGCTGGTCGGTCGACGCGGTATCGAAGATGCGCGTTCGGACACGCCGGGTGATGGTGAAGGCGCGAGTGGTGAAGCTGTCCGGCGCAAAGGCGCTTCGCGCTGCCGGTGCGCATCTTCGATACCTGCAGCGGGACGGCGTCACGCGCGAAGGCGAGCAAGGCGGGTTCTACGCGACCTTCAGCGATGATGCGGATGGCAAGGCGTTTCTCGCGCGGGGCGAAGGCGACCGGCACCAGTTTCGGTTCATCGTCTCGCCGGAAGACGGCGCGTCGTTTGACACGCTTCGGTCCTTCACGCGCGAGCTGATGGCAAAGATAGAGCAGGACCTGGGCACGACGCTCGACTGGGTGGCCATGGATCACTTCGATACTGGGCACCCGCACACGCACGTGCTGCTCCGCGGCGCGACCGAGGACGGGAAGACGCTCAACATCGCCGGCGACTATATCGCCCACGGCATCCGTGGCCGCGCCTCCGAGATCATGACGCGTTGGCTCGGGCCGCAAAGCGAGCTGGAGGTGCGGGAACAGCTGGCGCGTGAGGTCGATGCGGAGCGGCTGACGAAGCTCGATCGTGACATTCTTGCGCGGTCAGAGGGGCAGATCGTCGAACTCGGCAGGCCCGCGACCTGGGATGGCGACGGCTCTTACCAGCAATTGCTGGTCGCGCGCGTGCGGCAGCTTGAGCGGATGGAGCTGGCAGAGCGGGAGGGGCCGCTCGCCTGGCGGCTGGCGCCGGACTTGGAGAAGACGCTCGCCGATCTCGGCCGGCGCGGCGACATCATCCGGACCATGCATCGGGCGATGACGGAGGCGAAGCTGAACCGTCGCCCCGAGCTTTATGTGATCGACAGGGCTGAACCCGAAGCTGCGCCAGTGATCGGCAAGGTCGTCCATCGCGGCGCGGCCGACGATCATCACGACCGGCGCTTCATCATCCTGGACGGCATCGACGGGCGCACCCATTATGCGGAGATCGGCGCCAGCGCTGAGCCCGCGCCCGTCGGGAGCCTGATCGCGGTCGCGCCGGTGCGGCCCGAGCTCCGGCCCGCCGACCGGAAGATCGATGAGATCGCGCGGGCGAACGGCGGCGCTTACAGCATCGATCTCCATCTCGCTCACGACCGCTCGGCCGGCGAGGAGTTCGCGCGGGCGCATGTGCGGCGACTGGAGGCGCTCCGCCGAGCAGGCCGGGGCGTGGAGCGGGAGCCCGACGGCACCTGGCGCATTCCGCGCGACTATTTGGACAAGGCGCTCGAACATGAGCGCGCCGCCGCGCGGGCGGCGCCGGTCCGTGTCCAGCTCCTCGCCATGCTGGACCTTGAGCAGCAGGCCGTCATGCAGGCGCCAACCTGGCTTGACGGGCAGCTCAAAGGGGAGGCCGCGCTGGACGTTGCCGACCATGGCTACGGGCGGGAGGTCCGCGAAGCTCTGGCGCGGCGACAGCAATGGCTGATCGCCCAGGGTCTCGCGATCGTTCGTGGCGACCTGGTCGAATATCGCTCAGATATCGATGACGTGCTGCGCCAGCGTGAGCTCAGGACCGCTGCGGCGCGGCTAAGCCGTCAGCTTGGCCTGCCCTTCGCCGAGGCTGCGCCCGGTGAGCGGGTGAGTGGTATCTGCCGACGGCGGGTCGACCTGTCCTCGGGAAGCTTCGCCCTGGTTGAGAATTCGAAGGAGTTTACGCTGGTGCCGTGGCGACCGGTGCTTGAGCGGCAGATCGGTCGGGAGGTATTCGGCATTATGCGTGGCTCGGGCACGATCAGCTGGTCGTTCGGCCGCCAGCGCTCCGGCCCGGAGATTGGAATGTGAGGCGCACCGTACGTCGAGCGTGCAGCTCGGTGCGATGGACATGTATTCGTCGGAGGCTCCACCCAGCGATAGAACTGGCCCTTCTCTCTGAAGGCTCAGCGACGATGAAGACCAGCAAGATCCGTCACCAGTTGTTTCTCCCGAAGGCGCTGAGCGACCGTGTGGGACGGATAGCTGAGGGCACCGGCCGGGCGCGTTCAGAAATTCTGGTCGAGGCGCTGGAGGCGTTTCTGAGCCGGCGCAATCCTGCCGGGAACGAGGATGCTTTCGCTGCGCGGCTCGCGCGGTTTGAGCGCCATGTTGAGGCAATCCGCCGGCATCAGGGCCTGCAATGGGAGGTGCTGGCCCGAAACATGCGACACCAGATGCTAACCGCGGCTGCTTTGCCTCGGGTCGACGCGGCGACGGAAGCGGCAGCGGCCAAGGCATTTGAGGCCGTCATCGACGAGATCGCGGATCGGCTGGCGGGGAAGGATGCGCCGCCCGCCGCGGACGAGGGGATCGCCAAGGTTAGGCGCTTCCACTGAGGCCGATCCCTAAGTCTGCAGGCGTGGTGGACTTCTGCCCGTTTCTGCCGTGCTTGCTAGCCCCTGACAGCGTCAAAAACTGACGCTGAAATCTCGCGCAGATTGACAATAAGGCGCCGCCCAAGATTGACTGCTGACAACAGCGGGATGGTCCTTCGAGGACTCTCGCTCAAATGTCGCGCCCGGTATGCTGTTTGAAGAGCGCGGCATAGGTGTGCGGACGCTGCTTCATCAGGGATTCAAAAATCGCCACACGCAGGCAGGTTGCGACGATAACTTCGAAGTCGCGTGTCGCATCTGCTTCATAGCGCTCGTAGTAACGGTGGTAGGCACTCGACTCATAGACATTCGGCGCACCGCCATGAATGACGCTAGCACGGAGTCCGAGAAGAAGCTTTAACCGCTCATAGTCGTAGGCGGCGCCCATGACGGGACTTACCGCCTCGATCACGCTCTGCGTCGCGTGTCCAGCATCGCCATAGATGGCGTCGATCGCGCCAAACAAGGTGGGGAAGCGTCGAGCCGGTTCGGGCACCCACGCGCGATAAAAGTATTCGAGCGCGCGCATCTGGCGCCTGTCGGCCTTCACGGGCGAGGTCAGCTTGGTGGCCAGCATGGTCAACCACGGGTGGTCGGAGGCTCCAATGACGAGATCCTCGCTCAGTGCGGGCGTATGCGGGTCGGAGAGCGTCATCGAGAACCGATCATCCGCTAGAGTGCAGTAACCGCCAAACAGCTTACGAAGCGAAAACTGGTAACGCTCGACGTCGTGCGGCAGCAGCGCCAGCGCGCCCAGGATTGCAGCTCGCATGCGCTTTGCAACCTCGCTCTGCCCGGCTCGGACGCCAAGCCAGGATGAGGGTTGGTGTCGGACACCCTCCCAGAGCGGAAACGGCGGGAACGAGTTGGACACGATGTCGGGCTCTCGCAGTTGCGACACGCCCCCGGGCCGCAGGCCCTCCGCATCGGTCAGGAAGAAATCCGGTGATTCGAACTCCTGCTCGACGCGAACGACGACCAAGGGAAACACGGTAAGCTCGCGCGGCTCAACGAAAAGGGTGGAGCGCGACAAGGTTTCCGCGAATTCGGCCACAACCGCTGTCGAGAGAAAAGCGGCGTAGGGCGGATCGGCCGCTCCGGCAGCTGGATAGGTCAGCAGGCACGCATCCCAGGCTTCGGAGGATAGGATCCAGAAATTGTCGCTGACGAAGCCGGTAATAGCCGTTTCGACATCCTTGACGGCCACGGATCGCAGGTGCGGCGCAGCATGCCGCCGAATAAAGAGCGCGGCCTTGAGCAACGCCTTCATGTCGTAATGAACTTCGAACCCCATGCGACCGCCCGACCGGGACGGCGGGAATTCGTACATAAAGCTGTGTGGCATCCGATGGGGATGCTGACGGCAGAACATCGCGGCCAAAATCAGATCGACGGCCTGTCTCGCATTCCGTTGGGTCATGCCCCACGATGTCGAGTTCATCGCGTGGCGACAAGGCAGGCTGTCATTGGGGTCAATCGATAGTGACGGCTCGCCCGCAGGCGACTAACTCTCGTTTATGCGCTCTCCACCTCACACCCAGCCCGTGACGGCCGCGATGATCCAGCTCGTCGCGGAGCGCTTCGCCTTGCTGTTCACCGACACGCCGGCGTTCATGGCGCTCGTCGAGAAGGGCTTGGCGTTCATGCACGTCGAGCATGCTCCGGAGAAGCTCGCCCTGGTCGCCCAGAATTTCTTCTCCGAGGAACTGTTCCAGGCGATGGTGTGTGGCGGTTCATCCTACAAGACGGGGCCGATCAACTTCCTATGGCAGCGGCTCGAGGTGCACCGCCTTGCCGTGCGTTCGCTTGGTCATTCACCGCGCGCGTTCGTCAGCCATGTGCTCGACACGCCGATGCTCTGGGAACATCTCCGCGGGAAAACATTCCCGAACCTCTTTGCGCCGCCGGCGGGCCTCGCCGATCGCTATGCGGGCGCAATCGTGGCGATCGACGTCGAGAAGAAAGGATCTTCCTATCGCGGCAGTGGCTTCATCGCTCAGGCGTCGCACGATACCATGCCGTGGATTGTGACTTGCCGACACAATATTGATGCCGCGGAGGGCATTGTCCTCACCGGCATCACCACGGCCGGAGGGCAGGCGCTGACGGCGCACCCGCCGATCATCTCTGACGAGCACGACCTTGCGATCCTTCGGCCGCGGGACGATCCCGTCGAGCCGATCTTTCAGCTGAGCGATAGCGTCACGATGTTCGATGAAGTGTTCACGCTCGGCTTTCCGAACCTCCCCGGCGCTTTCCCGGTCCTGACCGGCCATCGCGGTGAGGTCAACGCGGTGACGGATCTCTATCTCGAGAAAAGCCCGGTGATCTTGATGTCGAACCTCGTCGCACCAGGGAGCAGCGGCTGCCCGGTCCTGCTCGCTGACGGGCGCTGTATCGGGATCACGACCAAGTGGCTGGAGGGAGAAACGTCCGACGGCGAGAAGTCCCGCTTCTCGGCCGCATTGCCCGCAGGTCCAATCCGTGCTTTGCTGACGGCTCGACGCTTGCCGTAGAACCGCTTGCGACAGGCGGGCCAGCACCCGGATCCGGATCGTGCGGCGATGAAAATCCGAGCTGCTTTTTTGCGGCCGCATGTTTGGTGCACAGGTCATATTGAGGCGCGAGAAGTCCGGCGCGAAGTCCGCTTTGAGCACCTTGCTCTCGCTGAGATATTCGCTGGTGTTGGAAGACAGAAGGACAATCGTCGAGCGCAGGCCATCCTGCCTCAGATCTCCCGCGGCCGCCTGATGCGCGCTGTGCAGGTTAAAAATTACTGACCATCAAAGGATGCCGCTGGCAGCTCGGCCGGACTGCCTCTCACCCTGAGGTAGCAGATGCTTCACCTTCCTCAGCACTACCCAGCTTCAAATAAGCCAGAACTTCGGCCACCGCCCAGACGTCGCCAAGATCGTTGAGAGCCTCATCGGCGACGTCACCGATATCATGGCCAAGCGCCCATGCTCGTCCCAAATGACCTTCCGGGAGGTGCGC
>JAXDPC010000211.1:0-6160 GCA_034668525.1 Sphingomonadales bacterium | reverse complement strand
GAGATTGCCGACGAGAAGAACGATGTTGGTCATGTTGCGTCTCCTGATTTCGTCGTCGGGACCATCCCGATCGACAGCCCCAGGAGGGCGAGGCGAAGCGGCGGACCGCACCGCAGGCGAAGCCGGAAGGGGAACCCCGGACCAAGGCTGGCGCGGGCAGCCCGAAGGGCAACACGGGCCGCAGGGCCGCGGGTTGCGCGTCGTCACGGCCAAGCCATAGGGCTGTGAAAGGAGATGGGAATGGTCCGGCGGCGGCGCCGGAGCCAGCCCTGACGCAGGTCTTAATCTATCACTATCGCCCAGCTGCCTTCACGCGCCAACCGGCCACGCAAGGCATGAGATGAAACGATGCGGCCGCCGTAAAAGGCGCTGCGTCGAGGCATTGAGCGCGCCGCCGCGAAGAACATTATTCGCGTTCCACCCGCGGAAATGGTCGATCATTCTGAAAATCAGACCAGTCGGTTCGGCAGCCGGACCTTCTCCAAAGGCACACCCCGGTGTCGCGCATAGGCCTCGCGGAGCTTCCCGTCCGCAGGACCCCCAAGAATATAGAAGAGAAGCCGCGCAGCGAGCGTCGCATTGGTCGTGATCATGCGGTCGCGCACGGTGTCATAGATGAGGTCCGCGAAGGGCGCCGACGTCATGAGCAGCGGAATCGACCGGGCCAGGCGCAACGTCGCCTTCTGGGTCCGGGTTTTGCGAAGCCTGGTCAGCGCGTTGGTCACTATCGTAAACCCGATCGGCCGGAACAGGAGCCGCGGGTTGGCGCGCGTTCGACCCGCGACGAACAATGGGCCAGGGTTCTTGGCGGCGAGCGCTGCTTTCAGGTCCGGGTCGATCGCCGCAATCGCCTCGAAATATTCGACCGCCAGGTTCCGGTAATGGGCGATGCGCCTGTCCGACATTCGGATGCGATCGCCTCGCTTCAGCTCTTCACTTGCATCTGCGGCCATGACGCCCCGGATCGAGCCCTTCACCACATCGTAGAAGCTGCCGATTGTCGTCAGCGCGGGCTCCTTCGCCGGGATGCTCGCGGTGAAGCGCTCGAGATCGACCTGCCCGCGCGAGAACCAGCGATGCTCGTCGACGAGCTGCCGAGTGATGATGGCCGCAAGATCGACTTCGTCCAGTGCGATGATGTCGCGCTTCTGGACCGCCACCGCTTTCTTGTTGATCGCAACGAACAGGCTCCGCGTCCGACGCAGACCGGCCGGACTTGTTTCGTGCGCCAGGAACAGGACTGACACGCGTTCGTCCGCCATGGCGCGATTGCGTTCCAGTGCTCCCTTGATTCCGGCAAGCCGATGCTGGCCGTCGAGCGCGAACAGGTGCTCGGCGCCGCTGAGCTCCAGATAGCCGACATTTTCCTCGTCGTGGACGGCGATCTTAGCGTGCTCGGGATTGCGCGCCTTGACGTCGAAGGGATGCCATTGCGGGTCGCCGCCATAGACGCCGACGACCAGCGAGTTGAAGAAGCGATCGTCGGTGTGAAGGAGATATTGCTCGATATCCTTGCCGCGATTGCTCTCGTCCAAACGTCGCTGGATCATGTCGCTCAGCGACGTGTTGGTGTGGATCTCGCGCGCATAAGTGATGCGGTCGCGCACGTCGCCCAAGCGCATCAGGCAGGCATAATAGAGCCAGCTTCCAAGGCGACCTTGCAAGGCCGGCAGCAAGAGCTGCTGAGTCATTGTTGCCAAGCTCCCTTTTTCTTTTTCACGCCCGCGCTGAAATCGCGCTTGCTGTAGGGCGGCATCAATGCATCGTTAAGGTCGAGCTCGATCCGGCGCCGCTCGGCGAGATCGGTGTCCATGAGAGCGTAGACAAACTCCACCTCGCCCCAGAAGGCCTTCAGGAATTTACGAACATGCCAGCGGCCGGCGTCGGATTCCTTTTCCCGCAGATAGTCGCCGTAGCGTCGCCTCAGATTGTCGGTCTCGCCGGCGTAGAGCGGGAAGAGGACCAGCGGCAGCTGGACCACTTTGTTCGCGACGACGAAACAATAGAAGCCGCCGTGCTGAGGCACCGCCACCGCCCCTCCAGTCCGGAACGGCACGGTTTGCCACACAAGCGCGTGATCATTCGCGAACTTCAGCCAGCGTTTAGGATGCGGGGCACATTTGATGATGCGCATCTCATCCATCATCTGCTCGTGCAGAAATGCGTCCACGATGTCCGCCGTCCTCGCAATCTTGCTCGAGCGAGAGTGTTATCGGGCTGAACCCCTCCGGAAGTCCAGTATATTTCCAACCTCTACGCTGACGGCCAAACTTGCAGCATGAAATCAACAGGGGTCGACGGACCGTGCAGCGGGCATATATCGGCGGCATCGGAGGCGAGTGGGCAGGATGCAATACGTAGAGGCGTTCGAACGGCTGGGCTATTCGGTCGAGGCTCCGAGGCAGGACTGGAGCGCAGCCAACGAGCATGGCGTATGCATCTCGCTCTGGAAGAAGGAGATGGGCCTTCAGGACGGACTGATGTGGATGGACACGCGGGTCCATGCGGACCCGATCGAAAACTGGGCCGACAAGCCTGGGAACAGGAAAAGGATCGGGCATCTGCGGCGAGCGCTCGACGAGTTTGGGGGGCGCGTGGATGTGGTGATCGTCAGCGGCGAGCCGGGCGTCAGCTATGGAACGGCGCAGCCCTGGGTGGCGGAAGGCGGCCGCGCCGGAACCTACTGGGAGGTCCTCGGCCTGGACGAGGAGAGCGGGCACTTCGAGGTTGCTCTGCGGAAAGGCAGCGACTCTTAGGGAAGCAAGACCGCCCTCGGGGCGCAATAAATTCGGATGATCGAAGTCAGGAGGAAGAGCGGTGGGAGCGCGTGGAAAGAAACGGGTTAGGGCAAACGGCCAGATCGCGTCGGGAAAGCAGCCTCCCCTGCCGCGGCCGCTGAAGGTGCCCTCCGTCAAGCCTGAGCAGGTGCAAGAGGCGCTCGACGTCCTTCGAGGAACGATCGCCGAGACGCGAGTGTCAGCTAGGTCGGGTCCTGAGTGGGACGCGACGTATCGAGCGGCTCAGGGGCAATTGCACGCACGCCACCCGCGAATGCTCGCCGACGCCATCCTGTGGCGCGCCACGTTCCTCCACGCACTGATCGACTGGGCGCCCTTCAAGGAGCTGCACCGGGGCGATGGCGAGCTTCCGACAGCGGACATGCTGGAAGTCGCCGCGACGATTCCCACCTATGGGGACGAGGAGTCGTTCGACATGGAGGACTTCGAAGAATTGCTCGCCCACGCCTCTCAGAGCTCAACGGCCTAGTGCCTTCCGCAACAAAGCGATGGGCTGGCCTACTGACCCGCCGCCAGCCGAAGTTCGTCGAGCCGCTCTCGCGAGACAAGCTCCACAAGGTCTCGGAGCCGCCGAACGGAAGCCGTCAGCGCCTCGAGATCCTCAGGGCTCACTTCGTAATTCGCAGAGTAGCGCGCTTCGACATAGGCTCGCTTCAGCAGCTCGAAGCGGCGCCGGTCTAGCTTAGTTTCGCGCGGCCAGGCGCCGATCAGCCGGGGCTCATTGTCCTCCGCCAGCGAGCGCAGAAACTTGATGTTGTGCGACCGCGGAAAATAGTGCGTGCGGACGAGCAGGAAGCAGTCATAAGCCCGTTCGGTGGCCTGGTGGAGCAAGAAGGCGGCGTCCTTGAGCACCCCCTCGGAATGCGCGAACGAGGCAAGTTTGATCGCGCTATCGACCTTCCCCAGCCAGTCCTCAAGATACGCGGTTGCCATCGTGTAGGCATCGGCGGGCGTCAGCGGCATGGGCGTCGCCAGCTCATGCCGCGGCAGCTCGTAGAGCGCGATTCCGTCGCGGACGATATCGACCCAGAAATATTCGCCGCGCTTCAGCGCCTGGTTCACCTCGTCGATCGAGTGGACGATGATGTTGACGAGCCTTCCGATCGCCGGATCGCGCAGAATCTTGTCCTCGGCAACGTACCAATAATCGGCGATCTCGGTGAGATCCCGATGGCTGACGACGATCAGCAGGTCGAAGTCGGACTGGTAGCCATTGTAGGGCTCATCGACCCAGTCGTTTCGGGCGTAGCTTCCGAACAGGATGATCTTGTAGATCTTCCCATTGCGCCGCCAGGGCTGGGTGGCGCGCCTGGTGGCCTCCTCGAAGTCGGCCATCAGGATCTGCGTGACGCGCGCGAGCTCGTCCTGCTGAACCTGCGGAAGATGGTCGATGCTCGTTCGCATGAGGCTGTCGTTCCCTTTTCCAGGCTGAGATGCAAGCGGCCGATCCGATACGCGGCGCCACGGTCGGACGTGAGAACATGCTTGTGAACATGCGCCAGGCCTTGCGACATTGGCCATCCGGGTCCGGGGCACCGCGGCCGCGCGGTGGCGGCGGGCCAGAGTAGGGCCCTGGCCGCCGCCTAGGCAATACGCGTCCGGAAGAAGAAGCCGGACCGGCCGAAGCCGGTCCAGGCGGCGGCGATCAAACGGCCTCCGCGGCAAGCTGAGCCGCGCGCTTCGGGTGCGTACCCAAGGGGCCACGGCGATCGACGACGCAGACGCCCTGCTCCTTAGCCTGAATGACGAGCCGCTCGAGCACGCCATTACCCGCGAAGGCGACGAGGTAGCGCGGCTTCAGCGCGAGCATCTCCTCGTTGCGGCGGAAGCCGGCGCGCTGGCCCAGGCGCGCATCGAGGCCGAACGCGACCTGGGGAACCTTGCGGCGCTCGGCCCAGGAGGCGGCGAGACGGTCGAGACCCTTGCCGTCGCCGCCGTGGACGAGTACCATGTCGGCGACGTGTTCGCGCACTTTGTCGAGCGTCTCCCAGACATTTTCAGCCAGCGTAACCGCGTCCTCGCTGGTCGCAAACGTGAGGCGTCCGCCAGCGAACAGGACCGGCGCGCCCTGCGGCATGGCGGCGCTGCGCCGCGCCTCGGCGCGGGCCTTGAGGAAGTCGCGGCCGTCGACAACGGCCGAGGTCAGGCCCGGCGAATGATTGAGCCGGGAGCCGCCGGCCGGACGCCAGGACGAGCCGGTCTCGTTCATGTAGAGGATCGCCGCGATCTCGCGAAATCCCTCCAGCGAGAGCATCGCGGTCTCGGCCGAACGCGCGCGATCGACCTGCTTTTCGAGCTCGGAGCTGTGAATCTCGGACCCGTCGGCTGACGCGAGCAGGCATCGAATCTCGTCGGTCGCGCGATCGATCTGTGCTCCGCGCTTGGCCGCGGCGCGATGGAAAAGGTTGACCAGTCCCCAGGCGAGCTCCTCGGCATCGTCCTCGAGCGCGGTCTCCGGGAACAGAGCGAACAGGTCCGACCAGATGGCGCCGAGCGTCTGCGTTACGGCCTCGGGATCGGGCGGTTCGCTCGGTCCCGCGTCGATGCGCTCGATGCTGAGATGGCCGAGCTCGAGCTGCGCGAGCTGGGCGGCGAGGCTGGTGTGCATGGACTGTCTCCCTTGGTTCGACGCCGGGAGATCCGGCGCGTGGCGCCCAGGGGCCCGGCTCAGCCGCCTGCGCGCACCGCCCGCGAAGCGGCGGGAAACCCCCGGCCGAGGCTGGCGCGGGCCGCCGCGCAGAGCGCGGCAACACGGGCCGAAGGCCGCGCGGGTTGCGGGAAGGCGGCGCCGGGTCAGGGCCCCTCTCGCGCCGGAGCCGGCGGCTGATCAGAGGAGGCTGCGGCACGGTCGCTGGCTCCCGAGAAGCCAAGCACCTCGCGGTCAAGGATGGGCGAGCGGAGCGCCGTTCACGAACGGCACGCCCCAACCGATGCAGGCTCCGGGCACATGCGCGACCGGAACGAAGATCGGGTCGATCTCCCAGCGATCGCGCTGTTGGGCCACCTCTGCCCAGCTTAGTCCTTCCGGGAGGACATAACCCTGCTCGAGATAAGAGCGCTCGATGTCGGTAGGCATGATCGTTCTCCGTTCGCGGTCAGTTCACCAGAATCGCCACCAGGGGCACTCCTGCCGCTCCAGCAGCCGATCGAGCTTGAACAGCGCATCCGCGAGGTGGCGCTCCACGACTTCGCTGGACAGGCCCAGGCGGGCAGCGATCTGGTCGTTTCGAAGCCCTTCCTTCGCGCTCAGGAAGAGCACCTCGCGCTCGGGCTGGCTCAGTCTGGAAACGGCTTTCGCGAACCGGCCGGGATCCGGCGGGCGGGGTTGGTTCGCCATGCAATGGTCCTTTCTCGGCACGGGT
>JAXDPC010000210.1:0-14497 GCA_034668525.1 Sphingomonadales bacterium | reverse complement strand
ATTGCTCCACGCCTTGCTCTATGCCCGCCGCCACGCCGAGCGGGTCGGCGGCCACGGCTTCCGATTCGGCCGGCGCGCGGCGGAGGAAGGGAGCGACGCCGCCTCCTGGCGCTGGGAGCCGGGCTCGCGCACCGTCGAGCTGAGCCCGGCCCTCGCCCGCCAGGCCGGACTCGGCACGGGCGAGGGGCGGCGGGTGCCGCTGATGGAGCTGTTCCGCAAGCTCGACGCCGCCGGCCGCAAGGCGGCGCGCGATGCGGTCGACCGCCTGGTCGCCACTGGCGAGGCGACCGCCTTCGCCCATATGGGCGGCGAGGGCGCGGCGCGGCTCGCTCATCATGTCCGCTTCGCGCCCGGCGGCGAGGCGGTGGTCGGCCGCACCGAGACGATCGGCGCCGGCGGCGGCGCGGTCCAGAGCCGCGACCCGCTCACCGGGCTTCGCGACGGCGCCGCCGCGCGCGCCTGGATCGGCCGCCGGCTCGCCGCGGCGGGGGAGGGGCCGCCGCTGGTCGTGCTGCTGCTCGCGGTCAGCCGCTTCGACGCGATCAACGCCGCCTTCGGCCGCCAGACCGGCGACGCCGTGCTGCAGGCGGTGGCGCGGCGGATCGAGCGCCAGATCGAGGGCGACGGCCGCCCCCGCTTCGTCGCGCGCATGGCCGGCGCCGAGTTCGCGGTGCTGCTCGCCGACTCCGGCATCGCCGAGGGCCGCTTCCTCGCCGGCCAGCTGGTCGAGGCGATCGCGCGCCCCTTCGTCTCGGGCGACCATGCGATCACTTTGGCGAGCCGCATCGGCGTGGTCGCCGCGGCCCCGGCCGACGATGCGGCGAGCCTGCTCCGCCGGGCGAGCGCGGCGCTGGCCGAGGCGCGGAGCGCGGAGAGCGCCCCGGTGCGGGTGCTCGACGAAAGCGCCGAGAGCGACAGCGCCTTGGGCGACCAGCTCGCCATCGACCTGCGGCGCGCGCTCGACCAGGACGAGATCGAGATCCGTTTCCAGCCGCAGGTCTCGATCCCGGGCGGCCGCATCGTCGGCGCCGAGGCGCTGGCGCGCTGGCGCCACCCCCAGCTCGGCGAGCTGGGCGCGATCACTTTGTTCACGGTCGCGGAACGCTCCGACTATCTCACCCAGCTGTCGGACCATGTGCAGCGCAAGGCGATCCAGGAGGCGGCGGGCTGGCCCGAACCGATGTCGCGGCTGCGCCTCGCGGTCAACATCACCGCCGCGGACATCCTCCGCCCCGGCTTCGCCGCCATGTTCCTCGCCTTGGTCCGGGACAGCGGCTTCGAGCCGGCGCGGCTCACGGTCGAGGTCACCGAAAGCGGCCTGATCGAGGATCTCGGCGCCGCCGCCCGCCTGCTCGCCGAGCTTCGCCAGGGCGGCCTCAGGGTCGCGATCGACGATTTCGGCACCGGCTATTCGAGCCTCGCTTATCTGAAGGCCCTGCCGCTCGATTATCTCAAGATCGACAAAAGGCTGAGCGAGGACATTTCGGGCAGCGCGCGCGACCGCGTCGTCGTCCGCGGCGTCATCGACATGGCGCGTTCGCTCGGTCTCACCGTGATCGCGGAAGGGGTGGAGACGGAGGAGCAATTGGGCCTGCTCGCGCAGGAGGGCTGCAACCTCTACCAGGGCTTCCTCTGCGCGCCGCCCGTCACCGGCCGGGAGCTGGCCGAGCTGGTCGCCGCGCAGGGCTGACGGCCGCTTCGCTCTGGCCGAGGCCGGATTGTGCGCTTAGACTTCTATTGGTTCGGGAACAGGGAAGACGATGATCTGCAAGACGATTCTCGCCGCGCTGCTTGCGGCCACCGCAATTGCCGCGATCGCCACCCCGCCGGCGTCGACGCCTTTGACGGAGGCGGAGCAATGGGCGGTGGTGCGCAGGGTGAACAGCGTTGCCGCCTACGAGACCTATCTGCGCCGCTTCCCCGACGGAGCGCATCACGACGAGGCGGTGGAGGCCTTCTACCGCCTGCAGGGGCGGCCGGTCCTCTACGCCCCTCCGCCTCCGCCGGGGCCGTTCGCTCCGCCGGGACCGCCGGCCCGGCCGCTCCCCGACGACGCCTGCGTGACCTTGCTGATCGAACGGCCGGACTCGCGGGAAGCCCGGGCCTATCTCGCCGCGCGGCGCGACAACCGTCCGTCCGAGCTCCGGCGCTTCATCGCACAGCATCCGGGCGGCGCCTGCCGGCCGAACATGGCGCGGCTGCTCGCCGCTCGCGACGCCCGCCGGCTGCAGATCCGCCCGATCCCCGGCCTCGGCCCGCTTCCGCCCCACCGGCTGACCCGGCAGCTGCTCGAGAATGACGATTATCCGGCGGCCGCGATCCGCAACAACGAGAGCGGCACCGTGACCGCGGCGTGGGAGGTGGCCGAGGACGGCGCCGCCGAATCCTGCCGCATCATCCGGCCCAGCGGCTCGGCCGCGCTCGACGAGGCGACCTGCGCCGCCGTCGCCCGTCGCATGGTCTACGACCCGGCGCGCGACGCGGCGGGGAACCCGATCCGCGCCAACGACCGCCTCACCGTCGTCTGGAGAATGCCGCCGGACGAGCCGCCGCCCGCGCCGCCGGCCGAGTAGGGATGTTGCAGTGACAGTCGCGTGACTGTCAGCGCGGCTCCTGCGATACCGCCGTCATGGGCGACGCGCCAACCCGCCGGCTCCGCAGCCTTGCCCGCGCAGCCGTCGCATTCATGCTCCTGCACAGCCTTCCCGCCTGCGATCGCCTCCCGCCGGACGAGCCGCTCGACGGCGGCTTCCGGCTCCATCTGGACACGAAGGCGGAGGAAAGCGGGATTCTCCTCGCCGACCGCTGCTGGAGGCGCGAGCGCGGCGGATGGCATTACAGCATCGGTCATTGCGCCGAGATGCTGCCGCCGCGGCGGATGACGGGGATCTGGGTGACTGGCTTCGAGGAAAGCAGCTTCTTCCCGGGCGACGCCGCCGTTCCGAACCCCGACGACGGGCGGCGTTTCCGCCTCACCCTCGAAGTGGAAGAAGATCGCGTCCTGGCGCTCGCCGGCCCCGGCGCGCCGTCATGGGGCGCCCGCGCATTCGCCCTCGGCTTCGTCGGCCGGCGCACCCGATATCCGGTGGGCATCGATTGCTATGGCGGACGTTATTACGGATTCGTCGCCGACCGCCTGGATAGCGCGCGCTACCTGGGGGAGATGGGCTTCCCCCAGCCGCCGCCGTCGCGCGCCGAGCTGCCGCCCTATCGCGGCTTCCGACCGAGCGGGGAGGGCGGCGTTGTCGGGCGGATGGAGCAGGAAGCGCTGCGCGGCTGCATGCAGCGGATCGGCGCCGGCGCCGGGGCGTCGCTGAGACGTCCGCGCGAAACCGCGGAGGGGAGGCCCTAGGAAGCCCCCGCGAACCGCCGCACATCCCGCCGCAGCGCCGCCAGCGAAGCCTCGCCGAAATTGAGATCGAACACGCCGTGCCGCAGGATCAGGTCGAGCTTCGCCGCCACCGCGCCCAGATCGGGCGCCGCGGTCCGCAGCAGCCGCGCCAGCGCCGCATTGTGCCGCCCGAGCGCGCGGTCGAAGAGGGCGTCGTCCTCGCCCCGCCCCGCCGCCTCCACCCCCGCCTCGGCCCGCGCGAAGCGGGCGAGGGCCTTGTACCAACTGCCGTCATTGCGAGCGAAGCGAAGCAATCCAGCTTCAGTGCGGGTGGAGGCGCCACTCTGGATTGCCGCGTCGCTCCGCTCCTCGCAATGACGGGTGAGCGGGAGAGCAGGCACCGCGCACACCCCGGCTAGCACCGCGCGGCGCGAGAGCTTATGCTGGGCAGCAACCATCAGGCGCCTCCGCAAGGGGCGTTTGCAGGTTCGGAGCCGGGCCGGGGAGGGACCCCGGAAGCGGCAAGGTTTCTGTTGCACAAAAACAGAGGGCAGGTCAATAGCCGAAAAAGAGAAAAGAAGGCCCGGCCGCCCCCGCACCGGCATCACGCCTCTCACCGGCCTTCGCATCCCGGCCGATCTGAACGCGAAGCTCGAGGCCTGGATCGAACGCCAGCCGGACCCGAAGCCGTCGCGGTCGGAGGCGATCAGGCGGTTGCTGGAGAGGGCGTTGAGCGGAGCCTAGAGTTGTTGGTCGGCTGGATCAGACCCTCATTAGGAGGCTTGGATGACAAAATACGGCAAGGTTACTTTTAGTGAAGTGAAGGAACCATCGTCCCCTAATCCCGAGGCCTTGGAGTTTGATATTTTCATCGAGCGGCCGGCAGTTCACGTCATTGTTACCCGAGAGGCTCTAGACGATCATGCTTCAAAGATGGGAGTGGAGATAAGGCGTCTAGCCAAGGGTTATATCGAGTTCCTCCAGATGTACCATGCAGCCTTTGCAGAGGCTGCTCATCGGAAACTTGCAATGCAGGAGACTGTGGTCGTTAGGTCGGGAGACATTATCCTAGATTAGCATTTGCTGCGGCACCTGCATGCTCCTTCCGCGGCGGAAGCGATATCGGGGCTGGGAGCAAAAATACGCTGTTCGGAAATCCATCACCGTGAACGAATAAAGTGGGGTCGAGTTTGATCGATACACCTGTCATCTTTGATCTGAAAAACATGCGCCGCGCCTATCGGTGGCTGCTCTCGAACCCGGATCCAGCGTATAAGTCATACTTTCGCGATTCGTATAATGCCTTTGCAACGGCATCCGACACGCTCTTGAAGCGGCTCAGGCAAGATTGTCTTTCCGGGAAGTATGAGCCTTCCAATGCATCGAAGGTTTATCTGCCTAAGCCAAGCGGAACACTACGACCGATTTCATTAATCTCGACCGAAGATCAGATTGTATACCAGTCCATAGTTAATTTAGTGGCACACGAACTGAATCGGAGAACCAGGCAAAGATATAATAAGAGAATCTTCGCTAACTTGTACGGTGGGAAATCTTCAAAGTTTTTCTATCGGAAATGGCAAGACGGGTACCGGGAGTTCGGAAGGAAAATTCGCAAGCTGCATTCGGCTGGCTTCGTATTCGTGGCTGAGTTTGACCTTACAGCCTTTTATGACTCAATTGACCATCACGTCATCCGAAGCTTCTTGCGAAACCTTAATTTATCGGAGGACGTGATCTCACTTCTATTACAATGCCTTGAGAAGTGGACCTCGACAACTTGGCATGGGAGTCCGACCAACATCTACCACCGCCATGGGATTCCACAGGGCCCACTCTCGTCTGGCGCGCTATCAGAGATCGTGTTGGAGCACTTGGATCGGTCTGGCGAGAAAGGCAGAAAGACACATTATCTGAGATACGTGGATGACATCAAGATTTTTGCAAAGACGGAAATGGAGTTGCGGCAAAAACTCATTGGTCTTGATTTGTGTGCAAAGGAAATTGGTCTATTCCCTCAGTCGTCTAAAATTAGCATCCGTAAAATAGAGGACCCTAACAACGAAGTAAAAGTTATTAGCCGACCTCATGATGATGACTTATGGGCAACGTTCCAAGAAAAGTCGCTGAGGGCAAAGCTAATGGAGCTCTCTCGGCGAGGCAGGGTCAAAAAACAGGACACCTCGCGCTTTCGGTACCTTCTTGTGCATTGCACCCCCCACAGGGACATATCTCTCCGACTTCTGAAACTTCTAGAGCATCAGCCGGAACTCTCAAATGCTGTGGGTCGCTATTTCTCCCGCGCTTCTAAAATCAGCGACGGCGTTGCGCGAGAAATTCTGCGTGTGGTGAAGGGTGTTGAATTGTATCATGCCGTTAACGCTGACCTCCTAAATGCAGCAAATGGGAAGATTAGTGACGCAGTAAGGAGCGAAATTGGGGCATTCTGTCATGATCGCCTTCTGAGCCCTCCCAAGGGAGCACTCCGGCCTCAGCCTACCTATCGCGATGCACTGGTAGGCTTTGCGCTATATTCTGGCAGTCTAAACTACCAACAGTTTAATGCTATATATACCTCAGAGGACGATTGGTGGGTCAGGAAGCGGATGCTTTCCAATTTGACCCCAGACCAATTCGGTGTGCCGACGTATCGTGCTCTCGTAAATCGTGAGCTTCGTCATGCTGACAGCGAGGTATCAGTAATGGCGGCGGCTAAGATTGCCGTGGGCGCCGCCGCGTTGGATCGTCCGTATGGTACTGCTCAAGACCGGGCAAAAAGAATCTTGCGAGCTGTAAATGTTATTAGGAGCTCCGGGGCTCCACCGAGCCTCATCAATGCGATTCTATCGTACGTCTTGAGAACTCCAGAGACAGTCTACGATTGGAAGCGATTCTTTGGCAGACGACATCGCGACGTTGAGGAAATCGCAATCTTCATAAAGAGGAGTCGGGAGACGGATATCGACGCGCTAGTCTTGAGGCTCGACAGCTTTGCCGATGCCATTACCGAGATTCTGTTCGCACGGCTGCTTCCGGGTAGCACGATGCCCGGTTATGGTAGCGCCATCGCGAACCCAACGCTCAATGGTATGCTTCCGGCCGCCATGGCCGCGTTTCGTGACCTTAGAACGTTGCGCTCCAAGTCGATCACAGCGCACCCGCGCCAGAAGTCTGGTGGCAAGACAGTCAGGCTAAAACACGCTGATTTTTACGCAATCCGACCGCAGATCGCGGTGGCTATAAGCGAGATAGAGGCTACTATCGTACCGTAGATAGCCGATCGTCCCCTCTGTCGGCGGATTCAGTCCTAAAGTTGGACGGCAGCCTCACTGATCGAGAGTTCAGCGCATCTTCCGGCTGCGCGACGTCCTAACTCCACCTTCCGTCGAAGCCTAAGCATCGCTGCCCCTCCGCGGTCACTTTTTAGTGCCCGCCTTCGTACCTCGTATCTTTTGTGCGAACCAAATCGCCTTTGTAGCTCCAGAGAAGGTGGATGCCGGATCAAGTCCAGCATGACGAGGAGAGCAGGGGCCCCTTCGCGCCTTCGCGGCTTTGCGTGAAATCCCAACTGCCTGAGAAGCCGTCACGGGGCGGCCCGTGACGTCAGTTGGCGGTTCCCGACGCTGGCCGGCTCTCGCGGTCTTTTCGCGCTGCTCCGGCGACTGCGTTGCAGCAGGCGTCGCTACGCTCGGGCGCTTCTCATTGGTCCAGAAAGCTCCGCATCTTCCGCGACCGCGACGGATGCTTCAGCTTCCGCAGCGCCTTGGCCTCGATCTGCCGGATGCGCTCCCTCGTCACCGAGAATTGCTGCCCGACCTCCTCGAGCGTGTGGTCGGTGTTCATGCCGATGCCGAAGCGCATCCTGAGCACGCGCTCCTCGCGCGGCGTCAGCGACGCCAGCACCCGCGTGACCGTCTCCTTGAGGTTGGCCTGGATCGCCGCATCCACAGGGATCACCGCATTCTTGTCCTCGATGAAGTCGCCGAGGTGCGAATCCTCCTCGTCGCCGATCGGCGTCTCCAGGGAGATCGGCTCCTTGGCGATCTTCATCACCTTGCGGACCTTCTCGAGCGGCATGGAGAGGCGCTCGGCGAGCTCTTCCGGGGTCGGCTCGCGGCCGATCTCGTGGAGGATCTGGCGGGAGGTGCGCACCAATTTGTTGATCGTCTCGATCATGTGGACCGGGATGCGGATGGTGCGGGCCTGGTCGGCGATGCTCCGCGTGATCGCCTGGCGGATCCACCAGGTCGCGTAGGTCGAGAATTTGTAGCCGCGGCGATACTCGAACTTGTCGACCGCCTTCATCAGGCCGATATTGCCTTCCTGGATGAGGTCGAGGAACTGCAGGCCGCGGTTGGTATATTTCTTGGCGATCGAGATGACGAGGCGCAGGTTCGCCTCGACCATCTCCTTCTTGGCGATGCGGGCCTCGCGCTCGCCTTTCTGGACCTGGTTCACGATCCGGCGGAACTCGGCGAGGCTCATGCCGGTCGAGGCGGCGATCTCGGCGATCTCGGTGCGGATGCGCTCGATCGCGTCCTGCTCCTGGGTGCAGAAGGCGTTCCATTTCTTGTCGGTGTTGCAGACCCGCTCGGACCAGCCCTCGTCGAGCTCGTGGCCCATATAGGATTCGAGGAAGGCCTTGCGCGGCACCTTGTGGCGCTCGGCGAGGCGCAGCATCTGGCCGCCCAATGCGGTGAGGCGGCGGTTGTAGCTGTAGAGCTGGTCGACCAGATATTCGATCTTGGCCTGGTGGAATTGGACGCTCTCCACTTCCGCGGTGAGCTGCTCGCGCAGGTTCTGATATTTGTTCTCGTCCGATTTGCCGAAGGCGTTGCCGGCGCTCATCGCCTCCATGCGGTGGCCCTGGAGCCTGGCGAACTTCTTGTAGAGGTCGGTGATGGTCGCGAACTTCTCGAGCGCGGCCGGCTTCAGCGTCTCCTCCATCTGGGCGAGGCTGAGCGTATTGTCCTCTTCCTCCTCCTCGACCGGGCGCGGGGCGCGGCGCTCGACCAGGCTCTCCTCCTCGTCCTCGTCGACTTCGGGCGGGGCCTCCTCGACCTCTTCCTCTTCCTTGAAGCTGGGGCCGGCGGTGGTCTCGGAGATGGTGTCGTCATCCTCCTCCGCGCTCGCCACCTGCTCGGGGGTGGGGCCCTTGGAGAGCATCGCCTCGAGGTCGAGTATCTCCCTCAATTGCATGGCGCCGTCGTTGAGGGCGTTGGACCAGTGGATGATGGCGTTGAAGGTGATCGGGCTTTCGCACAGGCCCCAGATCATCGTGTCGCGGCCGGCCTCGATGCGCTTGGCGATCGCGATCTCGCCCTCGCGGGAGAGCAGTTCGACCGCGCCCATTTCCCTGAGGTACATGCGCACCGGGTCGTCGGTGCGGTCGACCGTCTCCTTCTTCTTCTCGACGACGAAGCGCTCGGAGCCGTCGCCGCTGCCGTCGCCGCCGTCCGCCCCGTCGTCCAGCCCGGCGTCCGTGTCGGGCTCGCCCGGCTCGTCCTCGTCGGCCTCCTCGTTCTCGACGACGTTGATCCCCATTTCGGAGAAGGCCGACATCACGTCCTCGATCTGGTCGGTCGTCATGTCGCCGACGGTCTCGTTGAGCTCGTCGACGGTGATGTAGCCGCGCTTCTTGGCGCGGCTGATCAGCTTCTTGAGCTGGGCCTCGTTGAGATCGATCAGCGGGGCGTCGCCGGTCTCGGTCTTGTCTTCGCCCTCGGGAGCTACAGTCTTCGCCATCTAAACGCCTTGTTCCGTCTTCTCGGTGCTCTCGACGAGCGCCGCCAGCTGCCGTTCCGCCTCGCCCCGCGCCTTGAGGAGCCTTTGCTGCTCCACGAAGGCGGCTTCGTCGCCGTCCTCCTTCATCAGCCGCGCCGTCGCCGCCTCGAGCGCAGCGTCGATCCCGGGCTGGGCCGCCAGCGTGTCGATCACCAGAACGAGGTCGCGAAGAGCGCGTTCCGGGTCGGCGTCGCGGCGGGTGAAGGAAAAGGCCAATCCTCGCGTCCGTCGCAGCTTCTCCGCCTGAGGAGCCGCGCCACTTGCGGCCAATATGGTATGAAGCGCGTCTCGATCAAGCTCGGCATGGGCCATGGCGATGCCGAGCAATTCGTCGCGCAGCCGCCTCGCGGCGGCGTCGCCGACCGGCAGCGCGGCGATCGCTTCGCCATGATCGGACAGCGCCTCCGGGTGGAGCAGCAGGCCCTGCAGCACGGCGTGGATCATGCGCGGGTCGATCCCGCCGCTCGCGACGCCCTTCGCCTCGGCCGACAGCGGACGCGGCGGCACGAACGGCCGACCCTTGCCGCCGCCCGGGATCCAGGGGCGCTGCGGCGGGCGGGTGAGCTCGGAGAAGCGCCGCATCAGCTCCGCCCGATATTGGTCGCGCACGTCGGGATCGGCGATCCCCGCGACATGTTCGAGCAGGCGACGCCGCAGCCCGGCCTTTTGCTCGGGGGTGGCGAGCGGTTCGGCGGCGAGCTCGTGCCGCCACAAGCGGTCGACCAGCGGCTCCGGCTCGGCGAGCAAGGCCTCGATCCCCGGCCTGCCCGCGGTGCGGACGATGTCGTCGGGATCCTGTCCAGCCGGCAGCGTCGCAAAGCCGAGCGAGCGGCCCGGCGCGAGATGAGGCAGCGCGCGCAGCGCGGCGCGGATCGCCGCTTTCTGGCCGGCCGCGTCGCCGTCGAAGCAGAGGATGGGGGCCGGGGAGAGCCGCCAGAGCAGGTCGAGCTGGGCTTCGGTCATCGCCGTGCCGAGCGGCGCCACCGTCTCTTTTATTCCCGCCTGGTCGAGCGCGATCACGTCCATCTGCCCTTCGACGACGATCACCCGCTTCGCATCCCTGCTCGCCGCCGCGGCCTTGTCGACGTTGAACAGGGTGCGGCCCTTGTCGAACAAAGGCGTGTCGGGCGAGTTCAGATATTTGGGCTCGCCGGTGCCGAGGATGCGGGCGCTGAATGCGACGACGCGGCCGCGGCGGTCGCGGATCGGGAACATCAGCCGGCCGCGGAACCGGTCGTAAGGCTCGCGCGCCTCCCCCTCGGGCTGGATGAGCAGGCCCGCCTCCACCAGCATCTCGTTGCCGAACCGGTTCAGCGCCGTCTTCAACTTGGCGCGCGCATCGGGCGCGAAGCCGAAGCCGAACTTGCGGATCGTCGCCTCGCCGAGCCCGCGACGCCCGCAATAGGCGCGCGCCTCGGCGCCATCGATGCCCGCGAGCTGATCGACGTACCAAATCTGCGCCGCCTCCATCACATCGTACAGCCCGGCGGCGCGCTCGGCTCGCTCCTGCGAACGCGGATCGGGCGCGGGGACCGCCATCCCGGCGGCGTCCGCAAGCTCCTTGACCGCATCCATGAAGGGCAGTCCGCGGCCGTCCGTCAGCCAGCGGATCGCGTCGCCGTGCACCCCGCAGCCGAAGCAATGATAGAAGGCCTTGTCGTCGTTCACGTAGAAGCTCGGCGTCTTCTCGTTGTGGAAGGGGCAGGGGGCCTTCCATTCCCGCCCCGCCTTCTGCAGCTTGACCGTGCGGCCGATCAGCGCGGACAGCGTCGTCCGTGCGCGGAGCTCATCCAGGAATTGAGCAGAAAGGCTCACGGGGTGAGCCTTTCGAACGAAATCGGGCTGAGGGTCATGCCCCAGCCTAAGCGGAGAGCCGGGCCTTCACCAGCGCGCTGGCTTTCGACATGTCGAGCCGGCCGGCGTGGCGCTCCTTCAGCGCGGCCATCACCCGGCCCATGTCCTTGACCGAGGCGGCGCCCGTTCCCGCGACGATCGCGTCGATCGCGGCCTTGGCCTCGTCGTCGCTCATCTGGCGCGGGAGGAAACTCTCGATGACCGCGACCTCGCCCTTCTCGGCGTCGGCCAGCTCCTGCCGGCCGCCCTGCTCGTAGAGGGCGATCGATTCGCGGCGCTGCTTGATCATCCTCTGGAGCACCTCGGTGACGAGGGCGTCGTCGTCCCCGCCGCTGCCGGCGCCGCCGCCGCGCAGCTCGATGTCGCGGTTCTTGAGCGCGGCCTGGACGAGGCGGATGGTGCCCGTGCGCGCCTTGTCGCCGCCTTTCATGGCGGTGACCAGAGCGGCCTTGATGTCGTCGCGAATCATGTCGTCGGTCTCGGCTTGCGGGAAAGACCTCAGGATAGGGACGGCGCCCGGATTTTAATAGATTGACGGTGCCGTTTGCGGTCCCTAGCCGTCGAGCCTTAGCGACATCGCCGGAATCGCCACGGAGTGCCTCTCGAAATGGCCGACGCCAAAGCTACGCCCGTGCCGCCCAAGGGCGCCACCGGCGTGCTCGTCCTGGCCGATGGAAGCGTGATCTGGGGAAGGGGTTTCGGGGCGGAAGGCGAGGCCGTCGGCGAGGTCTGCTTCAACACCGCCATGACCGGCTACCAGGAGGTGATGACCGACCCCTCCTACGCATCCCAGATCATCGCCTTCACCTTCCCCCATATCGGCAATGTCGGCGCCAATTACGACGATCTCGAAGCCGACAATCCCTGGGCGCTCGGCTGCGTCGTGCGGGAGGACGTCACCGCGCCGAGCAACCACCGCGCCGTCCTCGGCTTCGACGAGTGGATGCGCTCCAACGGCCGCATCGGCCTCTCCGGCGTCGACACCCGCGCCCTGACCCGCCGCGTCCGCGAGAAGGGCGCGCCGAACGGGGTGATCGCGCACGATGCGGGCGGCCGCTTCGACATCGACGCGCTGCTCGAAAAGGCGCGCGCCTGGCCGGGGCTGGAAGGGATGGACCTCGCCAAAGAGGTCTCGTGCCGGCAGATGTACCGCTGGTCGGGCGGCCGCTGGTCGCCGGGGCGCGGTTATGCCGAGCATGCCGAGGACGAGACGCGGCCGCATGTGGTCGCGATCGACTATGGCTCCAAGCGCAACATCTTCCGCAACCTCGCCGACGCGGGCGCGCGCGTGACGGTTCTCCCCGCTACCGCCACCTTCGACGAAGTGATGGCGCACGAGCCCGACGGCCTCTTCCTCTCCAACGGCCCGGGGGACCCGGCCGCCACGGGCGAATATGCCGTTCCGGTGATCCGCCGGCTGCTCGAAACCGGCAAGCCGCTCTTCGGCATCTGCCTCGGCCACCAACTCCTCGGCCTCGCCGTCGGCGCCCGCACGACGAAGATGCACCAAGGCCACCGCGGCGCCAACCACCCGGTCAAGCGCCTCGCCGACGGCCGCGTCGAGATCACCAGCATGAACCACGGCTTCGCGGTGGAGGCGGAGAGTTTGCCGGACAATGCCCGGGCGACGCACATCTCCCTGTTCGACGGCAGCCTATGCGGCCTAGAACTGATCGACCGACCGGCGTTCAGCGTCCAATACCATCCCGAAGCGAGCCCGGGGCCGCAGGACAGCGCCTATCTGTTCCGGAAGTTCGTAGCGGCGATTCAGTCGCATGATTGAGATTTCGAAACAGGCGCAAATACTGCTTCTCGCCATTCATGGCCTCCGAGGCATCGATCAGGCGCCTGGCAACACGGTGACCGAAGGATTTGCGACTATCCTGAGAGAGTTCCGCGATGTTCACGGGCTCCAAGGGCCAATGCACGAGCTTTGGGATCAGGGGCTCTATGGGATCTTGGATGATGAAGCGCCGCATTATATTGAAGGGTTGACTAGCAGCGGGCGCAGGCTGGCATCAGAGTTACATACTGCCGAAAGCTTTCGGGTTCTGTCGGATTTGCCGCGGAGTATCCGTATCGACAGCGCCAATTGGACCGGCCGTTTCCAGCTGTCGATTTCCCAGAAAATGCAGATCACCGGTATTCTTACCGAGATACGTTCCATCGTCGAGATTGTCGAATTTTCGAATTCGCAAAGGGCGAACGCGCTTGCCTTAATCGAGGCCGCTGAGCGGCTTGCTGAAACTTCTGATCCGCAATGGCCCGAGATCGTGATGCTGCTCAAGTCTCCCATTTTGGCGAGCATTACAGGCATCGCTGGATTGGTGCTGTCGATCGGGCAAATTCTTCTCTCTGCGATGAAGCCGTAAATGCCTCGCCGCACGGACATCGCCTCGATCCTCATCATCGGCGCCGGGCCGATCGTCATCGGCCAAGCGGCGGAGTTCGATCATTCGGGGACGCAGGCGGCGAAGACGCTGAAGGGGAGGGGTAAATGATCATCTCCGTCGCCCTGTCCCTGGCGCTCGCGGTGCAGCAGGAACCGGCACTGGTCCTGCAAGGGCCCTGGCAGATGCACTGCTACCGAAGGGGCTCGCTCGCCGGCATGGACCATGAGCTTTGCAAAGCCACCATGTGGGTTGAGCAATCCGGTCCCGGAGCCGAAATCGAGCGATCGGCGGAGGGGCTCAAGGTCACCCCTTGGCCCGGCGAATGCCCCGTCGATCTCGATCCCGCGATCTTGCCGGCGTCCGCCTTCGCGGGACGCGACCGCGCCGGCGTCGTCGCGGCCTTCATCCGGACGCAGATCGAAAGGGCGCTGGTCGCGTGCCGTTCACGGTTGCGAGCTCCCGACATAAGCGAACGGGACGTCGCAACGCTGCTGCGCGCATCGGACGGCCTCGCGCCGGGAAGCTTTGTCCAGCTGGACCCCGCGATGCGCGCGCCCGGCGCGGCGATTTGCGGCCGGCAGCTCGCCGCTGCCTGGAACGAAGCCGTCCGGCTTCATCCCCCATCCGATACGGCGCGTGTCGGCCTGATGATGTACACGATGTCCGAAGGGGGGTCACGTCGCGCGGCCAGGCGATTCGAGCAGCTGCCGGAGCTGATGGGAGAGTTCTTCTCGATGGGGGTGGGCCCGGGCGGCTCCATGATAAACGCGGAAAAGCCCGCAGCATCATGGCGCAACGCGCCCGACCAGTGGTTCGTCACGCTTTGCGATGTGGCGATGGAGGCGTGGTCGAGCTTCGTCGAACTCTCCCTCTACGAAGGCGGACGTGGCGACGGTCCCGTCTTCACCGTGCGCGCGCAGACGGGAGTGGCAAGTCCCGACGGTTATGTGATCTGGTCCGGCGGACCAATGCCGGAACGGTGAAGATTCGATAATGCCCAAGCGGACAGACATCTCCTCCATCCTCATCATCGGCGCGGGCCCGATCGTCATCGGCCAGGCGGCGGAGTTCGATTATTCGGGGACGCAGGCGGCCAAGGCGCTGCGCGAGGAGGGCTATCGGATCATATTGGTCA
>JAXDPC010000209.1:0-4873 GCA_034668525.1 Sphingomonadales bacterium | reverse complement strand
CAATAGCGAAGTGCTGCGCGAGCTGATCGACGCGTTCGGCAAATATGACTCCGACGACAGCCAGCGCTGCCTGGTCCTGACCGGGAGCGGCGAGAAAGCCTTCGCCGCCGGCGCCGACATCAAGGAGATGTCGAGCCAGGGCTTCGCCGAGATGTATGCGTCCAACTTCTTCGCCGGCTGGGAGCGGGTGACCGCCACGCGCAAGCCGTGGATCGCCGCCGTCGCGGGCTATGCGCTGGGCGGCGGCTGCGAGGTCGCGATGATGGCCGATTTCATCATCGCCGCCGACACCGCCCAGTTCGGCCAGCCCGAGATCAGGCTCGGAGTGACGCCCGGGATGGGCGGCTCGCAGCGCCTCACCCGCGCGATCGGCAAGGCCAAGGCGATGGAGATGTGCCTCACCGGCCGCAACATGGGCGCCGAGGAGGCCGAGCGGGCGGGCCTCGTCGCCCGCGTCGTCCCCGCCGCCGAGCTGATCGACGAGGCGCTGGAGACGGCGCAGGCGATCGCTGCGATGGCGCCGCTCGCCGCGATCGCGACCAAGGAGATGGTCAACGCCGCCTTCGAGGCCGGCCTGGCGCAGGGTATCATCTTCGAGCGCCGCCTGTTCCACGGCCTGTTCGGCACCGCCGACCAGAAAGAGGGTATGGCCGCCTTCGTCGACAAGCGAAAGGCGGAGTGGGAGGGGCGGTAGAGCGCCCCCCCACCGTCATTGCGAGCGCAGCGAAGCAATCCAGCGGGACTCGGAGACCCATCTGGATTGCTTCGTCGCTCCGCTCCTCGCAATGACGGGACTGAACGAACCATCGGAGTGAGTCATGGCACGCGTCGCATTCATCGGGCTCGGCAACATGGGCAGCGGCATGGCGGCGAACCTCGCCAAGGCCGGCCACGCGGTCCGCGCCTTCGATCTCTCCGAGGCGGCGCTCGCCAAGGCCGAGCAGCACGGCTGCGTCCGGTCCGGCTCGGCGGCGGAGGCCGTCGCCGACGCCGAGGCGGTGGTCACCATGCTCCCGGCCGGCAAGCATGTCCGCGACGTCTATGAAAGCAGCGTGATCGGCGCGGCGCCGACGACGGCGATCCTGATCGACTGCTCGACCATCGACGTCGCCACCGCCCGCGAGGAGATCGGCAAGGCCGAGGCCGCCGGATATCGGATGGTCGACGCGCCCGTCTCGGGCGGCATCGCCGCCGCCGACGCCGGCACCCTCACCTTCATGGTCGGCGGCGGCGAGGAAGCCTTCCGCCGCGCCGAGACCTTCCTCGCGTCGATGGGCAAGGCGGTGATCCATGCCGGCGACCCGGGGTCCGGGCAGGCGGCGAAGATCTGCAACAACATGCTGCTCGCCGCCTCGATGATCGCGACCTGCGAGACCTTCGTCCTCGCCCAGAAGCTGGGCCTCGATCCGCAGGTCTTCTTCGACATCGCTTCCAAAGCGTCCGGGCAGTGCTGGTCCATGACCAGCTATTGTCCGGTCCCCGGCGTCGGGCCGGCCACGCCCGCCGACCGCGGCTACGAAGGGGGCTTCGCGGCGGCGCTGATGCTGAAGGACCTCCGCCTGGCCATGGAGGCCGCGCAGGGCGCCGACGCCTATACCCCGATGGGCGCCTATGCCGAGGAGCTCTACACCCGCTTCGCCGAGGGCCTGGGCGGGGGCGGGAAGGACTTTTCCGGGATCATCAAGATGATCGACGACAGCTGGGTCGCCCCCGAGGGCACGGTGGTCGAAGCGCCGAGGCCCGGTTCGAAGGTCTGAGCTGAGAGCCCTCCCCCTCAAGGGGAGGGGCTTCAGCGCAGCACGCTCTCTACCGCCTTCGCCCATCCCTGCAGCCGCCACTCCCGCGTCTCGGGCGCCATCGCCGGGTCGAAACGAGTCACCTCTCCTCGCATGACCGCCGCCTCCTCCAGCGAGGCGAACATCCCGCACCCCACGCCGGCGAGCATCGCCGCCCCCAGCGCGGTCGTCTCGACGAAGGCGGGTCGCTCCACCGGGAGATCCAGCATGTCCGCCAGGTCCTGGGCGATCCAGTCGTTCGCGGCCATGCCGCCGTCTATCCGGAGGCATTGCCAGGCGGCGCCGTCGGCGGCGAAGGCACGCATCAGGTCGTGCGTCTGGTGCGCCATCGCTTCGAGCGCGGCGCGGACGATCTCGGCCCGTCCTGCGGAGAAACTGAGTCCCGAGATCGCGGCCCTGGCGTCGGGGGCCCAGTGCGGCGCGCCCAGCCCGCTCAGGGCGGGCACGATGAAGACGCCGGCGCTGTCGGCGACGGAGCGCGCCAGCGCCTCCGTCTCCGTCGCCGAGGCGACGAAGCCGAGCGCGTCGCGCAGCCATTTGACGAGGCTTCCGGCGACGAAAACCGAACCTTCGAGCGCGTAGCTGCGCTCCCCGCCGATCTGCCAGGCGATCGTCGAAAGCAGACGGTGCCGGCTCGGCTTCATCTGCGCGCCGCTGTTGGTGAGGACGAAGGCCCCGGTTCCGTAGGTCGCCTTGGTCTCGCCTTCCCGGAGGCAGGCCTGCCCGATCGCCGCTGCCTGCTGGTCGCCGGCCATGCCGGCGATGGCGATCGGCGCGCCGAAATGGTCGGCCAGCGTCTCCCCGAAGCGGCCGGCGCAGTCGACGATCTCGGGCAGCGTCCCCGGCGGCACGCCGAACAGGTCGCACAAGGCGGCATCCCAGAGGCCGGTGCGGATGTCCATCAAAGCGGTGCGCGAGGCGTTGGTCGCGTCGGAAACATGCAATCCGCCGGTCAGCCGGAAGACGAGCCAGCTCTCGACGGTGCCGACGCAAAGATCGTCTCCGGCCTCCTTGAGCCGGGGCCAGTGCTCCAACGCCCAGGCGATCTTGGAGCCGCTGAAATAGGGATCGAGCAGCAGTCCGGTGCGCTCCTGCAGCCCCTGCTCCTCGCCCGCGTCCTTGAGCTGCGCGCAGAGATCGGCCGTACGCCGGTCCTGCCACACGATCGCCGGCGCCAGCGCCTGGCCGGTGCGGCGGCTCCAGAAGAGCACCGTCTCGCGCTGGTTGGTGATGCCGATCGCGGCGATCTGCGCCGCACCCCCCGCCGCTTCGACCATCGTCCGTGCGCATGCCAGGCTGGCCGACCAGATCTCCTCCGGATCGTGCTCGACCCAAGCCGGCCGCGGATAGGATTGCGCCAGCTCGCGCTGCCCGCAGCCGAGGCAGGCCCCGCTCGCGTCGAACAGCATCGCCCGCGTCGACGTCGTCCCTTCGTCGATCACGAGAATCATCTTGCCGGCCATGGCCGCCTCCCTTGGCTCGTCATTGCGAGGAGCGTAGCGACGAAGCAATCCAGAACCCGCGCGGGCCTGGATTGCGTCGCTTCGCTCGCAATGACGATAAGGCTGGAATGGACAGATATGACCTGCTCGTCGTCGGCGGCGGCATCAACGGCGCGGCGATCGCGCGCGATGCGGCCGGGCGCGGCCTCAGCGTGCTGCTGGTCGAGAAGGACGATCTGGGCGCCCATACCAGCTCCGCTTCCTCGAAGCTCGCCCATGGCGGCTTGCGCTATTTGGAGCGCCGCCAGTTCCGACTCGTACGTGAGTCGCTTGCCGAGCGCGAGGCGCTGCTGCGCAACGCGCCGCACATCGTCCGCCCGCTGCGCTTCATCCTGCCGCATGCCCCGGGAATGCGGTCCTGGTGGACGATCCGGCTGGGGCTCCTGCTCTACGACCTGTTCGCCGTGCGCGGCAGCCTCCCCCGATCGCGGCGCGTCTCGGGCGGCGATCCGGCCCGAGCTCCGCTGAAGGACGGCGCCGCGCGCCGCCTCCTGTGTTTTTGGGACGCGTCGGTCGACGATTCGCGCCTGGTCGCCCTCAACGCGCTGGATGCGGCCGAGCGCGGCGCCGAGATCGCGACGCGAACCGCCCTGCTCTCCGCCCGCCGCGACCGCGACCTGTGGCGTGTCGAACTGAGCGACGGGCGCACAATTGCCAGTGCGGCGATCGTCAATGCCGCGGGGCCATGGGTATCGGAGGTGCTCGAGCAGCGGATCGGCGCCGCCGCCGCTGGCCGGTTGAGGTTGGTGAGGGGAAGCCACATCCTGGTGGCGCCGCTTTGGGACGAGGACCATGCCTACATCCTCCAGCAGCCGGACGGGCGGATCGTCTTCGGGATGCCGTTCGAGGGCGGCACCTTGATCGGCACCACCGACGCCGCCGCCTCAAGTCCGGAGGACGAGACCGCTACGGCGGAGGAGATCGCCTATCTTTGCGAAGCGGCCAACCGGTGGTTCCAGCAGCGAATCGCGCCGGCGGACGTCATCTGGAGCTTTTCCGGCATCCGCGCCCTGTGGGACGACGGCGCCGCAGACGCCCGTTCGGTCAGCCGCGAACACCATCTCGAGCTGGACCCGCAGCCCGGGCCGAGGCTCCTCTCCGTCTTCGGCGGCAAGCTCACCGGCGCGCGCGCGCTGGCTTCCGAAGCGCTCGACCGTCTCGGCGCAAGCGGCCTCAAATTCACCCGCACGACGCCCCTGCCCGGCGGCGACGTGATGCCGTCCTTCCTCGCCTGGCTCGGGACGCTGTCAGGCTGGATGCCGCCCGATCTCCTCGCCCGCCTCTCCCGCGCCTACGGCACTCGCCTGCGCGGCCTGCTCGGCGATGCCGGCCGCCTCGAGGACCTCGGCCGCCATTTCGGCGCCGGCCTCTACGAGGCCGAAGTGCGTTACCTGCGGGAACAAGAGTTTGCCCGCACGACCGAGGACATCCTCTGGCGCCGTGCCAAGCTCGGCCTTCGGTTCAGCGATGCCGAGACGAAGGCTCTCACGCGCTACCTGAAGGATTAGGGCCCTTCGTGCAGCGGATCGGTGCCGTGCGGGGGGACCGAATCCTGCTCCTTCCGATTTTTCTCCG
>JAXDPC010000208.1:0-7310 GCA_034668525.1 Sphingomonadales bacterium | reverse complement strand
CCTGTCGGTGGTCCTGCTCAGCGAAGCCCAGATCGAGGTGTGGCGCTGGATCTGCATCGGCGCCTACCCGGCAAAATGGACCGGCTCCGATCTCGACGCGTCGCAAAGCGTGGTGGCGACGGAGTCGGTCGAGTTCGTCCATCACGGGCTGGTCGGCATATGAGGGCGCCGATCGCCCGGCGCCGGACCACCGGAGCCCGCGGGGCCCCGCACCGGCGGACCCGGCGCCGGGCGAGGGTGCCGCTTCGCCGCCCGCTGGCCTTGCTCTACCGGCAATCGGGCGAGGCCCGCTCGGCGGCGCCGGCGGCGGTCCGTGCCGCCGACGGACGCCCCGTGCCGATCGCTCCGCGACTGCAGATCGCGCTCCACCTGTCGTTCGCCTTCAACGAGCAGCGCCTCGAGTTCCCGGTCCCGGCCGCGCCCAATGTCGCCGCGCTGGCCATGCCGGCAGCTGCGGCGTCGCCGACGGAGCGGAGAGACGGGCGAGCCTCGACATCCGAGCGGCTCATTCTCGCCGCCTGCTTGAGGCGGCTGGAACCGGTCTGTCGCAGGCTTGGCGAAGCGCGCGTCGGTTGGCAGCCGCTCTTCCATCATGCCGGCCGGCGCGCAAATGCGGCGCAGGCAAGCGGGCACCAAAGCATCGTCCAGACCTGGTCGATCGACCCCCGGATTGCGATACTGAGCGGCGGCGGCCGCGGGCAACAGTCCGCCGACCTGGTGGCGCCGGCAAGCGGACAGGAAGGCCTCGTCTGCACCCGGCCGATCGACCGCCGGATTGCGCTCTTGAGCGGCGCCAGTCGCGGGCACAGGTCCGCCGATCGGACGGCGCAGGCCGGCGCCGCGCCGCCTTGGCCGCTGCGCGAGGAGGCCGCCGCCTGGGCTGCGTACCTCCCGACACCCCCGCCTGATCGCGGCAACGACCTCTTCACCCGTCTCGCCGGTCGGCCTGACGCCGCCGCGGCAGGCGTCTCGACCCGGCACGCATCGGGCTTTGCCGCCGCCCACCCGAAACCCATCGGCGCCGCGCGGCAGGGCGCGGGAGGGCAGGTCGTGCATCCGGCGCGGCTCGCCTTGGCGCAGGCCGCTCCGCCGGGCGTGCCCAACGCGGCCGCCGCCGGAGCAAGCGAGGCCGCTCCGGCCGGTCATCTGCCGCGGGGATCCGGCGCACGCTTCTCGCGCCTCGTCCAACCCCCGCAGCCGAGCGGCACAGGGGTCGAGCGACTCACCCGGGAACGGAATGTCATGCTGCCCGGCACGTCCGTTTTCCTCGCCTCGACAAGCGGCTCTCCATCCGCGCGGGCGGGCGGGGCAAGCCGCGTTCCGCACCGCGAGCGGCTGACATTCGGGCAGGCAGCGCGGCGGAGTGCGCCGAACGCGACCGCCGATCGTGCAAGCCCGGCCGCGCCGGCCGGGCGCCCACCGCGTGAATCCGGCATCCGCTTCGCGCGCCTGGCCCGATCCCGGCCGGTGGGCAGCGCCGGCCTCGCGCGACGCGCCCGGGAAAGGCGAGTCACGCTGCCCGGCGCCTCCGTTTCCCCCTCCTTGGCTGGCGGCTCTCCAGCCGCGCGGGGCGGCGCTGCGCCGCTCTACCTTGCCGAAAGGGCTCGAGGGCGAACCGTAGCGCCGGAGCCGTTCGGCTCCGTCTGGGCGCCGCCGCCGCTCGACTTCCGCAGCGCAGCGCCGACGCCGGCCCCGCCGCCGCCGCAAGAAGCGCGACCGGCCGCGGCCATGGCCCCGTCCGCCGCGCCTGTCGATCTCGGCGCGGTCAGCCGCGACGTCATCTCCCGCATCGAAAAGCGTCTGCGCGTCGAGCGCGAACGCCGCGGCCGGTCCTGAGGAGGCGCGGGTGTTCAAGAAAATCGCCAAAGCCAAGATCCACATCATGAGCGGGCCGCGCACGGGCCAATTTATCGAGGTGCTGTTCAACCCGGCGGAGTACAGCCTCGACGTCGCCAACAACATCCCGGAGACGAAGACCCCCGGTGGCAAGGAGCCCGTCTCCCAGTTCGTGAACGGCCTGTCCCGCTCTCTGACCATGGACCTCTATTTCGACACCTATACCGACGGGCGCGGCAGCGACGTCAGCAAGAAGACCGACGAGGTGGCGGGGCTGATGAAACCCGACACCCACGATCCGCCCGACGTGGAGTTTCGCTGGGGCGAGTTCGCTTTCTACGGCGTCGTCGAAAAGGTCTCGCAGCGCTTCACGATGTTCCGCCCCGACGGGGTGCCGGTGCGGGCGAAGCTGGCGGTCACGTTCAAGAGCAAGAAGGCGCTCTCGAAGCAATCGAAGGATCCTTGCCCGAACTCCTCGGACAAGACCAAAAGGCGCACCCTGACGGCCGACGGCTCGATCTGGCTGATCGCGGCCAGGGAATATGGCGATCCGCGCTACTGGCGACTCATCGCGCGCCAGAACCGGGTCGACGATCCACGCGCCGTGCGGCCGGGCACGGCGCTCATGGTGCCTCCCCTCGACACCGGGCGGGCAGGGTCATGAAGATCGAGGCGCTGGACCGCTGTTACGAGGAGTTCTTCGCCCCGGCGATGGCCGTTGCCGTGGCAGGCCAGGACGTGCTTCGGGACAGTCTGCTCGCGATCGCGAACGTCGAGGTCGACCTGAGGATCAAGAGCCCCGGCCGCTTCTCCTTCACGATCGGAAGCGTCTTCGATTGGGAGGAATCCGAATTCGTCGCCGGGGAGAATGACAGCCGGATCGACCTTCTCGACCTGTTCGCCTTCGGCGCCCCGGTGAAGATCTCGCTAGGCTATGGGGAACCGGCGAAGCTCGAGCCGATGATCGAGGGCGTCATCACCGAGGTCGGCGCGGGCTTCACGGATTCCGAAAC
Source organism: Sphingomonadales bacterium (assembly GCA_034668525.1). Lineage (GTDB taxonomy): Bacteria > Pseudomonadota > Alphaproteobacteria > Sphingomonadales > Sphingomonadaceae > Allosphingosinicella. The sequence goes on along the minus strand of JAXDPC010000208.1, from coordinate 4,461 downwards.
GCCCACGCTGACGATCAGCGGCTACGACAAGCTCTTTCCGCTGCGCCTCAACCGGGCCTCGCGCCATTGGGACAAGGCCAAGATATCCGACGCGATCACCGCGGTGGCCGGCGCCAACGCGCTGTCGGCGGATGTCCAGAGCACTCGCACCATCGAGGCCAGCCTCGACCAGAATCAGGAATCGGACCTCGCCTTCATCGAGCGCATGGCCGAGCTCACCGGCTCGATCTTCTACATGCGGGCCGGCAAATTCTATTTCGGGCCGCGCAGCTCGAGCTCCCCCGCGCTGGAAATACCTTGGGGAGAGGGACTCGAGCGTTTTTCGCCCACTGCCAATCTCGCCGACCAGGTCTCGGCGGTGGAGGTCCACGGCTGGTCCGCGATCGACGCCAAAGCGGTCGTCGGCAAAGCGCAGCGCGGCGACGAGAAGGGGCGGGACGGGCAACGCCAGAGCGGCGGCGACTGGCTCGCCAAGGCTCTCGGCGGCAGCCCTACCATCCAGGTAGGGGCTCCGGTCCGTGATCAGGCCGAGGCGGACGCGCGCGCTCTCGCGATCCTGGAGGCGAGGGCGCACGAGTTCGTCACCGGTGAAGGCGAGTGCATCGGAGTCCCCGGAATCCTGCCGGACACCCGCCTCACCCTCTCCGGCCTCGGCCGGGTCTTCAGCAAGAGCTATTATGTCAGCGGGGTGACGCATCGGCTCGACGAGAGGGGCTACCGGACCCGCTTCGCGGTGCAGGAGCCGACGCTGTGAGCCTGCTCGACACCCTCGGCTTCGACGCGCTCGAGGGCGACGGCGACGGCCGCGTCGTCGGAGTCGCGCGCGGGTTCGTCACGGACAATCGCGACCCGGACGGCATGGGCCGGGTCCGGGTGCAGCTCACTTGGCAGGCGCAGGGCAGCGGCTATTGGGCGCGCACCGCCGCGCCCATGTCGGGCTCCGATTTCGGCGCCTGGTTCCTGCCCGAAGTCGGCGACGAGGTGCTGGTCGGCGCGGAGCATGGCGACCCGGCTTTGCTCTACGTTCTCGGCATGTTGTGGAACGGCAAGGTCAAGCCGCCTGCCACGAACGACGACGGCAAAAACAATCTTCGTCTGATCAAGTCGCGTGCCGGGCACCAGCTGCTGTTCGACGACACCGACGGGGCGGCGGTGCTCGAGCTCAAGCTCGCCGACGGCAAGCGGGTCACCCTCGACAAGGACGGGGTCGCGGTCGACGACGCGGCCGGCAACACCATCCTGATCAAGAGCAAATCCTCCGAGATCGCGATCACCTCGAAGGCCAAGCTCACGCTCAAGTCCGGCCAGATCGCGATCGAGGCCGACGGCACGCTCGAGATCAAGTCGGGCGGCACGCTGACGCTCAAGGGCGCGCTGGTGCAGATCAATTAGGGAGGGATGAGAATGGGAGTACCGGCGGCGAGAGTGGGCGATCAGACCAGCCACGGCACGCCGCTGGGCCCCGGTCCCGGCGCGCCGACGGTGCTGATCGGCGGCATGCCGGCCTGGCGCGCGGGTTCCGATACCCATGTCTGTCCGCTTTTCGACGGCCCCAAGCCGCATGTCGGCGGCACCGTCGCCGTCGGCAGCGCCACCGTCCTGATCGGCGGCATGCCGGCCGCCCGCCAGGGCGACCAGATCGTCGAGGCCGGCCCTCCCAACGCCATCGCCATGGGGCTTGCGACGGTGCTGATCGGATGAGCGGCCTCGACCGCCTCGACAAAATCTTCCTGGGCCGCGGCTGGGCCTTCCCGTTCCGCGTCGAGCCGGCCAGCGGGCGTATCACGACGGCCGCGGACGAGGAGGATATCCGCCAGTCGATCCTGATCATCCTGAAGACAGCCAAGGGCGAGCGCGTGATGCGGCCCGATTTCGGCTGCGGCATCCACGATCTGGTCTTCGCGGCCATCGACACCGCCACGCTCGCGCAGGTGAAGCGCGACGTCGCCGACGCGTTGCGGGATTATGAGGCGCGTATCGTGGCAACCGACGTGCAGGCACGCGCCGGCAATCTCCTGAACGGCCAGCTGATCATCGAGATCGACTATCGGGTCCGGCAGACGAACCAGCCCGGCAACCTCGTCTTCCCCTTCTATTTCCGCGAGGGCCAGTGAGTAGCGCCCCCCTCACCGACCCTCGCCGCGCGCAGGCGCTGCGCGCGGCGCTCGTGGAAATGGCGCCCTGGCTCGCGCCGGAATGGGCCGGACTCGGGCAGGAAGGCGATTTCGGCGCCGCCCTGTACGAGATCGCCGCCCGCCTCGCCGAGCACAGCACCCGCCGGCTCGACCGGACCGCGCTGCGCGACAAGCTCGCCTTTCTCGACACGTTGGACATCGCCGCGCCGGCGCCTCGGTCCGCGACCGTGCCGATCGTGTTCATGCTGGCCGAGAAACGCAGCGAGCCGGTCTATGCGCCGCCCCGATCCCAGATCGCGGCCGCGGGCGACGCCGAACCGGTGATCTTCGAGACGCGCGAGGCGATCGCGATCACGCCGGCGCGACCGCTCCGCCTCATCGCGGCGGATCCGGGCGCCGACCGCATCGAGCTCGCGCCGCCCAAGGTGATCGCTCCGCCCGAGCCCTCCCCGCCGCCGGTCACCTATCGGCTGGTCAGCGCGGCCGAGCCGGGCGGCAGGATGCTGCAGCTCGCCCAGGCGGTCGGCCTCGCCGCCGGCGACCTGCTGAGGATCGGCGGGACCGCCTATCGCATCGAGAAGCGGTCCGGCGAGATCGTGACGCTTCTCGACCCGCTCGAATCCCCGGCTCCGGCCGGCGCCGCGGTCGAGAAAGTCGCCCGCCTCGATTCGTTCGCGCTGCGCAACCTCAGCGAGCATCGCGCCTATTTCGGCCATAAGGAGTTGCTGAAGCTGGACGGCAGGGCGACCATCGCCCTCCGCTTCGACCCGCCGGGTCTGGTGCGGCGCCTCGCCCGCCTCGACATCGCCTTCGACCTCTGGGGCAAGCCGAAGGACGCCGATGCGGCAGGCTGGCAGAAGCTGCGCCTGCTCGGCGGCCGCGACGGCGACCTCAGGCTGCACAAGTATTGGGAAGGCGCGGTCGAAGAGGCGGAGGTGGAGGGGCGCAAGAGCCGCTGGCTCCGGCTGCGCCTGCTCGCGCCGATCGCCGACGCCGCCCCGCCCGACACCCGCGCCGCGTCGGTGGCGCTCACGGTGAGCTCGAGCGCCGCCGCCGCGGGGAAGACGGACGCCAGCCGCTCCATCGTCAGCGCCTTCTACAACGGCCTGCCGCTTCCGCTGACGACTGCGTTCCTGCCGTTCGGTCCGGAGCCGCAGCGCTACGACATCTTCGCGCTCGCCGCGCCGGAGGCGCTCACCAAGAAGGGCGCCTCGGTCGAGCTCGCAGTCGGTCTGAGCGACGCCAGCATCGTCGCGATGACGGCTACGAGGGGCGCGCCGGAGCGCGTCTATGGAATCGGACGCAACGGCCGGCTCCAGGCCATCCGATTCCGGGACGGCGAAGCACCGGCCTGGCAACAGCTCGACCGCCCGCCCGCGGGGGCCGGCGGAAGCGAAGGCGCCGGCGACAGCGGGGGCGCTACCCGGCTCGACGAGAACGCGCCTTTCTTCGCGCTCAGTTCGCCGGTCGATCCGAGGATCGACGTCATCCTGGCCACCGACACGAGCGGAACCACGTGGCTGGCGCAGCTGGCCGTGGACGGTTCGGAGCGAGCGGCACGCAGATGGTCGCGAGTCGATCCGGAGCGGGCGACGGCGCCGACAAGCCTCTGCCTCCTCGGCGAACCCGCACGCGACCACGTGCTGATCGTCGGTTCGGACGCGGGCGGAACATTCAAGCGTCAGGTCGACCTGGTCGGTTTCAAGCTCGCCGCGCCGGAGAAGCTCGACGCCGACCGGGAAGGCAAGACGCCGCTCTACCCGCTCGTCCTTTCGGCGGTGGCGGGTGCGAACGACCGTCTCGTCGCGATCGACAGTGCGGGCAAGTTGTTCGCCGGCCGGGGCCGACCGACTTCCATCCTGTGGGAGGCATTGCTGGAGACGAGGGTGCTGGACCCGGCCGTGGCGCCGGCGGGATTCGTCGAGGACGATATGCTGACGGTTGTCGCCGCTGCTGCTTCGGGCGAAACCCTGCTGGTGCGCGGCGGCAAAGATCTCTCGCCGGGGCCGCGCGACCCGAACGTCGAGCCTTGTTCCGTCACTTGCCTGCCGGAGACGGCTGACAGGCCATTCCCGCTGATCGCCGCGATCGGGACGAAGGGCATATTGCTTTGGTCCGATGAGACGCTCGCGCCGCTGGTGCCCCTTCCCCTCGGCGCCGCGGGCGAGCGGGTATGTGCCTTGCTGCTGCCGCGCGGCAGCGGCGACGCCCCGTCGCTCCTGATCGGCGCCCCCGACGAACTGTTGCTCGAAGCGCCGATCACAAGCGAGGTGCGGACGTTCCAGATCGAGCTGTTCGACGGCTTGCAGCTGGACGACGAGTCGCC
>JAXDPC010000207.1:0-3583 GCA_034668525.1 Sphingomonadales bacterium | reverse complement strand
CGACTCGGTCGCCGAAGAGCGGGAGGAAGCGCCCGTCACAGCGGCCGCCGAGCTCCCTGAAACGCAGGAGACGGCGGGCGCCGAGGACCTTTCCGAGCTTCCGCTCGAGGCGTCGGACGAGGCCGGCGAGGACGAATTGCTGCTGGGCGACATGGACATGGTCGCCGAGGACGAGCAGGCGCCGCCCGCCGGCGCCCGCACCTGGCTCAGCCGCGACGAGGAGCCGGAGCCCGCGCCCGCGGCCAAGTCCGCGCGCGAGGGCGGCACCCTGTTCGAGCGCATGTCCAACATCGCCCGCGGCGCCGCCAAGGCCCAGGTCGACGAGGATGCCCCGCAATCGACGCCGCGCCTGCGCACCGCCCGCGACCCGCTCGACATCCCGCGCTTTCTCAACCGCCAGAACAATCAGTAAGGCCCGGTTCCTCCCCATGATGAAATCATGGGGAGGGGGACCGTCCGAAGGACGGTGGAGGGGTAAGTGTCTCTGAAGCCGAGGATCGCGCGCCGGTTCTCGCAGGCTTGCGCCCTTTACCCCTCCACCATGCGCATGGTCCCCCTCCCCATCTTCGATGGGGAGGAACCAACTCACCGCCTGCGCCCACCGTTCCGGCGCATCCTCAGGGACTTACCATTGCCGGTTCATCCGCCGCGGGGTCTATTCCGGGCATGACTTCATGGTTGCGGGGGGTCCGCCGAAGCCTCGTGCTGCTGGCGGCCGGGACGGCATATGCGGCAGGCGGAGGCACGGCGGCGGCGCAGAACCGCGCGCCGGGCGCCGCCGTGCAGCCGCTGCCCGCCGGGGACGAAGGCGCCGAGCTGCGCCGCCATCTCGCCGACCTCGCCGCCAATCCGCGCAGCCTCGCCTCGCTGATCGGCGCCGGCCGCGCCGCCGTCCGCGTCGGCGACGGCGAGGCGGCTCTGGGCTTCTTCGGCCGCGCCGAGGAGGTTGCGCCCAACGACGCGCGGGTCAAAGCGGGCATGGGATCCTCCTACGTCCTGCTCGGCCAGCCCCAGGCGGCGCTGCGCCTGTTCGCCGAAGCGTCGCAGTTCGGCGCGCCCGAGGCCGAGATCGCGCGCGACCGCGGCCTCGCCTACGACCTCAGCGGCAATCCCCGCCGCGCCCAGCAGGATTATCTGCTGGTCCTCCAGCGCGGCGAGGATGCCGAGACGAGGCGCCGCCTCGCTCTGTCGCTGGCGGTGAGCGGCCACCGCGACGCCGCGCTGCGCGCGCTCGACCCCCTGCTCCGCCGGCACGACCGCGCCGCCTACCGGACGCGCGCCTTCGTCCTTGCCCTGACCGGCGACGCCAACGGCGCGATCCAGGCGGTCGACGGCGCCATGCCGGGGCAGGGCGCGGCGATGGCGCCGTTCCTGACCCGGCTCGCCGGCCTGGCCCCCGCCCAGAAGGCGCTGGCTGTCCATTTCGGCCATTTCCCTGCCGACGGGCGGCCGGTGCAGACGGCCGCCGTCGACACCAGCCCGTTGCCGGCCGCCGTCGCCTTCACCGGCGCCGCTCCCGCCGCGCCGACGCGCTTCGCCGCAGCCGCGCAGCCCGCGCCGCGCGGGGCCAACCCGCGCCGACGCACCGCGCTGGCCGATCCGGTCAGCCGCCGGGACGAAGCGCGGGGCCGCTCCGAAGAGCGCCGCCAGCCGGTCCGCACCGCTTCCTCCACATCGCGCCCGTCCGCGCGGCCGCCGGCGGTGACCTCTGTGGCCGACATACCGGGCGCCGGTCCGATCAAGCCCGACGAGCCGGCCGCCCAGGTCGAGCCCGGATTCGGCGCGGTGCCGGCCCCGGCGCAGCAGCAGCCGGTGCAAATCGCCGCGGGCCCGCCGCTCGAAATCCCGCCGGCGATGCGCCAGGACTCGCCGCCGCCGGTTCGGCAGGAGCCCGTCGTCCGCCGGGAGCCGGCGACGCCCGTTCGCCAGGAGCCGGCGCCGACGCCGGTTCGCCAGGAGCCTCCCGTGGCGGCGCGCCGGGAGCCCGCTGCGGCCGCCGCCGCCGAGGCCCCGGCGGCGCCCGCTTTCTCGGACGTCGCCGCCTTGGTCCAGTCGCTGCCGGCGGAGGAGGAGCCGCGTCCCGCTGCGCCAGCTCCCACCCGCGGCCCGACGTCGCGCCCGGCCGCCGCCCCGGCCCGCACCGCCGCGACTCCGACGCGCGCCACCCGTACCGCCGCGCGGACCCCAGCGCGCCCCGCGCCGCCGCCGCATCCCAGCCGCCATTGGGTGCAGGTCGCCAACGGCGACCGTTCGGCCTTCGCCTTCCAGCTCGGCCGGCTGCGCCAGACGGCGCCCGATCTGCTCCGCACCCGCACGGCCTATTGGGCGCGCAACGGCGGCTCGGCGCGTCTTCTGGTCGGGCCGTTCGCCACCGCCGCCGAGGCGCGCGCCTTCGTCAACCAGCTGTCGCGCCAGCATATTTCCGCTTTCCCCTGGACGAGCGAGGCCGGCGAGGAGGTCGCGAGACTTCCGGCACGGTGAGAGGGCCCGCCGCCTACGCGTCCGACCCGGCGGCGAGCCGCGGCCGGCTCCACGCCGAGCGCAGCGACGTCGTCCGGGGGCCGCGCGACGCCTTCCAGCGCGACCGCGACCGGATCATTCATTCGGTCCCGTTCCGCCGCCTCCGCCATAAGACCCAGGTCTTCGTCGCCCCGGACGGCGACCATTTTCGGGTTCGCCTCACCCACAGCCTCGAAGTCGCCCAGATCGGCCGCGCCCTCGCCCGCGCATTGGGCCTCAACGAGGATCTGACCGAGGCTTTGTGCCTCGCCCACGATATCGGCCACCCGCCCTTCGGCCATGCCGGCGAGGACGCCCTGCAACGCGCCATGGCGGATTGCGGCGGCTTCGATCACACCGCCCAGACGGTCCGGCTGCTGACCAGGCTCGAGACCCCCTATCCCGCCTTCGCCGGCCTCAATCTCAGCTGGGAGACGCTGGAAGGCCTCGCCAAGCATAACGGCCCGGTGGCGCCGCCGCTGCCCTGGGCGCTCGCCGAGGCGGACGCGGAATTCCCGCTCGACCTCGCCAGCTGGCCGAGCCTGGAGGCGCAGGTCGCCGCGATCGCCGACGACATCGCCTACGACAATCACGATATCGACGACGGCCTGCGTGCCGGCGTGTTCAGCCTCGAGGAACTGCTGGAGGTCCCGCTCGTCGCGCGCGGCTGGGCGGCGGTCGCGGCCCGCTTTCCCCGCGCGGAGGCGGCGCGCCTGGTCCCGGAGCTGGTCCGCGACCAGATCGGCCTGATGGTCAACGACGTGCTCGAGGAGACGCGCGCCCGCGTCGCCGCGGCGGGGGTCGAGACCGCCGCCGACGTCCGCGCCGCCGGCCGCGGCCTCGCCGGCTTCTCCGACGCCCTCGCCGAAGAGGAGAAGGCGCTCCGCCGCTTCCTCCACGCCCGCATGTACAACGCGCCGGCGGTGACGGCGGTGCGGACCGAGGCGCAGCAGGTGATCGCCGCCCTCGCCGCCGCCTTCCGCGCCGATCCCTCGCTGCTGCCGCCCGAATGGCGCCCGGACGGCCTCGACCCGATCGCCGCCCGCCGCCGGATCGGGGACTTCATCGCCGGTATGACCGACCG
>JAXDPC010000206.1:0-11444 GCA_034668525.1 Sphingomonadales bacterium | reverse complement strand
CGCACCCGCGCGGCGGTGAGGATCTGGGGCAGCATTTCGGGCTCGGCGCCGGGACGGTAGAACAGATAGAGCGGGACCCCCGAGCGGCCGTGGCGCTCGAGGAACCGTCCGATCTCGGGCTCGCCGCTCGTCCAGTCGCCGACCAGGACCGAGATGCCGGCCCGGCGGAAGGCGGCGGCGACGTCGGCGCGGCCCAGCACGGCCGCCTCGTTGACCTTGCAGGTGAGGCACCAGTCGGCGGTGAAATAGACGAACACCGGCCGCTGCCGCGCCCTCAAATCCTCGAGCAGCGCCTCGCTGAACGGCACCGCGGCCAGCGCCCCCCGCCGGGCCTCCGGCGCGGCCGGCTCGGACCGGACCAGCAGCAAAGCCGCGCCGATCGCGAGCGCCGCCGGCGCCAGCGCCAGCCACGGCCGCCCGTGCCGCCCCAGCCACCACAATGAGAGGCCTAGCGCCAGCGCGGCGGCGAGGCCGAGCGTCAGGCCGTCGACCCCCGCCTGCCGCCCCAGCACCCAGGCGAGGCCGACCGCGGTGACGAACATCGGCACCGACAGAATGCGCTGCAGCCGCTCCATCCACGGCCCCGGCCTCGGCAGCCTCTGCCGCAGCGCCGGGACGAAGCCGAGCAGCAGGAAGGGCAAAGCGAGACCCAAGCCGAGCCCGCCGAACACCGCCAGCGCCGCCGCCGCCGGCAGCACCAGAGCGGCGCCGAGCGCGGCGCCCATGAACGGCCCGGTGCACGGCGTCGCGACGAAAGCGGCCAGCGCGCCGGTCCAGAAGGCGCCGCGCGCGCCGCTCCGGCCGGCGAGCCGGTCGCCGCCCACGATCGCCGGCAGCCGGAACAGGCCGGCGAGGCCGAGCGCGACCGCCGTCACCAGCAGCAGCAGGAGCAGGATCACCCGCGGGTCCTGGAGCTGGAACGCCCAGCCCGCCGCCACGCCCGCCGCCCGCAGCGCGAGGATCGTCCCGCCGAGCGCGAGGCACATGCCGACCGCGCCGGCCGCATAAGCCATCGCCTCGCGCTTCGCCGTCCCTTCCGCGCCGGCGCGGGCGAGGCTGAGCGCCTTCAGGCTGAGGATCGGGAAGACGCAGGGCATGACGTTGAGCAGCAGCCCGCCCACCAGCGCGCCGAGGAGAGCGACGACGATCTGCCACGCCGTCGCCTCATGCTCCTCCCCGATCGGCTCGCCGCCCGCCGGCACCGGGCCCGGCCGCGCCGTCAGCTCGACACCGCGCCCGTCCCCGAGCGCGAGCACGCCCTCGATCTCCGCAAGGCGCTCCGCGCCGGGCGCGGCGGCCGTGTCGACCACGAGGGTCTGACGCTGCCGAAAATAGTGCTGCTCGGCGCCGTAATCGGTGGCGCCCAGCGTCTTGCCGAAGAAATAGGCGCTCCCGACGGCCACATCGTCGGGCAGCGGAATGGCCAGGCGCAGGCGACCGTTGGCCACCGCGAAACGCGCCTCGCTGCCGAGCGGCCGCGGCAAGGCGCGGCGGTAGCCGTCGAGCGTCGCCCGGTTCTCGGCGCTGGGCGCGCCCACGCGCAGCTCGGTCGCGACATCCGTGCGCTGGGGGACGCAGACGCGATCGGTGCAGGCGAGATAATCGAGCCGCGCCGCGACCGGCAGCAATGTGCCCGGCGCGGCATCCGCCGGCAGGCGCAGTTCGGCGAGCAGCGCATAATCGCGCTCGTAGACATAGTTCATCAGCCCCTGGACGATCAGCCGCTGCGGGACGGGATAGCGAAGCGGCCCCGCCGCGGCGCCGGCCGGCAGCCGCCACCTTACCTCGTCCGGCCGCCCGGCATCGCCCGGATTGACCCAATAGCCGTGCCAGCCGGGCCGCGGCCGCATCACGAAGGCGAGCGTGACGGTGCCCCCCGGCGCGACGCCGCGGCCTTCGGGGAGGAGCGACACCGCGATCGCCTGCTCGCCCGGCGCGAGCTGGGCGTGCGCCGGAGTGGCGGCGATACCGAAAAGGCCGAAGATGAGTAGGACGAGACGAATCACGAGCGCGCTATAGCAACGATCGTACTCGAGACTGAAAGCCCTCCCCCTTGATGGGTGAGGGTTTGGGTGGGGGTGGAGTCTGAAGACAAGGCTGTACCGCTTCTTGGGCAGCGTCTCGTCCGCAGACTCCACCCCACCCCCAGCCCCTCCCCATCAAGGGGAGGGGAGCTAGCGCCGCGCGTAGCGCGTGATCTGGGGGCCCAGCCGGTTGTTCTCGATGCGCAGGTCGCCGCCGCTGCGGTCGGCGACGAAGGTGGTCGCGTCCGCGCCCGGCGCCAGCGTGGCTTCGTTGTCGACGATCGCCAGGCCGTCCGAGCTGTTGGTCGCGCCTTCCGGGCCGACGAAGATCAGAGCGCTGTAATTGTCCTTGTCGCGCCCCTGGACGAAAATGTTGCGGGCGATCGTGCCGGTGGCGCCGTTGGAGAGGTCGATCATGTAGTTGGTCGAGCGACCGGCGCTGTCGTCGAAGCTCGAATCGACGATCTCGACCCGCGGCGCGCGCGTCTTGACATAATGGCCGCCCGTGCCGCGCTCGAACCGGCTGCGGATGACGCTGAGGCTCCCGTAATCGCCGATATAGAGGCTGTGCGCGCAGTCGCCGCCGTCGACGCAGATGCCGAGGCCGGAGAAGGTCGACTGCTCGACCCGGATCGACCCGCGCGGATCGTTGCCGGTGAGGATGCCCTGCTCGCTGTCGCGGAACAGGCTTTCGCGCACGATGAGGTTGCCGGCCTGGAGCCGGATGCCGGCGCCGTTGCGGTCGGGCACCGCGATGTTCTGGAAGACGAGCCCCTCGACCCGCGCCTCCCTGCCGCCGAGCACCAGGGCCGCCTTGCCGTCGCAGGCGACGCCGTCGAAGATCACGCTGCCGAACTCGCGCGCGACGTAGGCGATGCGGCCTTCCTGCTGCACCGCGCATTCCCGGTAGGTGCCCGGCGCGATGACGATGGTGCCTGTCCCGCCGCCGATCGCGTCGACCGCCTCCTGCAGGCTGTCATAGCCCTCGCCGCTCTGCTCGACGGTGAAGGCGGCGCCGCTCTGCTGCGCGAGCAGCGGCGCGGAGGCCAGGAGAAGGACGAGAGCGGCGAGCGCAGGCTTGGTCATTCTCCAGGGCTGACCTGGCGGCGCCGTCCTGTCGAGGGGAGAAGGCGGTTAACGCCGGCACTGCCTCGAAGCGGGACGGCCCCTTCCGCAAAGGTTGCCGGCACGATAGCTTCGCAGCATGCCGCGCAGCTCCGGAAGCCTCCTCACCGCTCCCGCCGCCCTGCTCCTCGCCGCTGCCGCGCCGGGCGAGCCGGCCCGCTGGTACGGCATCTTCGCCGCGGACGGCAGCCGGATCGGCCACGCCGCGCGCGAGGTCGTCGAGCGACCCGACGGGCGCGACATCGTCGAGAGCTTCACGATCCGGATCCAGGAAGAGGACCAGCCGGCAACCGCTATCTCCGAGCGGACGGTCCGCCGCGAGGACCGGCAGGGCCGGACGCTCTCGATCGTGGAAGAAACCCGGCACGGCGAAAGCTGGACCCGTACCGAAGCGGAGATCCGTGCCGGCCGCGCCGACGTGACGCGCCGCACCCGCGCCGACAGCGACGTCCAAAGCCTCGCCCTTGCCGATACCGTCCGCCACGACGACGGCGAAGGGCTCCTCGCGCGCTGGAACCCGGAGGCCGTGCCGCGGCTCGAGTTCGACGCCTTCAACATGGGCGCGATGAGCGTCGACCACGTCGTCGTCGAGCCGCTTCGCGGTGCGGCGCGGGACTCGGCGGGGCGACTGCCGGTGCTCCGTCGGCGCTACGAGCGCGGCGAGCTGCGCGGCATCTCCCGGCTGCTGATCGACCGCGCGGGGACGATCGTGGAGATCGAGCAGCCGATGTTCGACGGCACGATTCGGTGGCGCGCGATCGACCGGGAGGCGGCGCTGAGGCCGGCGACGGCGTACAGCGCGCTCAGGGCGGCGCTGATCCGCGCGCCCTATCGTCTGCCGGAATCGGCCCGCGAGGGGCACATACGCTACCGCTTCGCCTACCGCGACGGCATCGCGTTCCCGCTCCCGCCGACCGGCGAGCAGCGCGCCGCCGGCGCGCCCGCCGGCGTCACGCTCGACATCTGCGCCGCCTGCGGCCCCGGCCTCGCCACCGACCCGGCGACCCTCGCCGACGCGCTCCGACCGACCGCCTGGCTGCAGAGCGGCGACCGCCGGCTCCGCGCGATCGCCGGGCCGGTGGCGCGGCTCCCAATCTCAGGCGCGCGCAAGATGGACATGCTGCGGGCCAGGACCGAGGCCTATCTCGTCCGGATCGATTTCACCGGCCATTTCTCGGCGCTCGAGACGCTCTCGCGCCGGGCCGGCGACTGCACCGAAGCCGCGGCGCTGCTCGCCGCGCTGGGCCGCGCCGCCGGCATTCCGACGCGCGTGGCGAGCGGCCTGGTCTATTCCCGCCAGCTTTATCACGGCGTCGGCAACGTCTTCATCCCGCACAGCTGGGTGCTTGCCTATGTCGATGGGCGGTGGCGCAGCTTCGACGCGGCGCTCGGGCGGTTCGACGCCACCCATATCGCGCTCACGATCGGCGACGGCGACCCGCGATCGATCGCCGCGGCGAGCCAGCTCGCCGGTCTGCTGGAGTGGCAGGGGATGAGCGAAGTGCGGCCGCCGCCGGCCCGCTGAAGGTCAGCCCTGCGAGGGATCCGCGGGAGGTGCGTCGCCAGCGCCCTCAGACTGCCCCCCGGTTCCGGCCTCGTCCTCGTAGACGACCGGCAGCTCGGGCAGCGTCCCCTCGTCCGCGATCTCGACCATCTCGACGCGGGCGGGATCGCTGATGCCGCCGACGGTGATGAACATCTCGTCCTGCGCCGCCGCCGCCGCCGGGATGGCAAGCGCCGCCGCGACCGCCGCCGCGCGCAGCGCCGGCCGGATCGCATAGGAGACGCACACCTCTTCCTCGCAGGCGGCAAGGAAGGAGATCCGCTCGCCGTCGGTCATCGAGGTGAGGTCGAAGACCTGCCGCTTGCACATCCGGCAGACGTCGCCGTCCATGATCGCGGCGAGGTTGCTCTTGTACGGGCAGGGGCTCTGGATCTTCGGAAAGATGGGCATGGTCGGTCTCCGGTCGCGCGGAATCTACGGCATCGGCGCGCCGAAGTCGATCCTCGCCGGCGTCAGTCGAGATTCGGGCGCAGCCAGCGTTCCGCCTGCTCGATGCTGCAGCCGCGGCGCTTCGCATAATCCTCGAGCTGGTCGCGGCCGATGCGGGCGACTCCGAAATAGCGGCTGTCGCGATGGCCGAAATAGAAGCCCGAGACCGCGGAGGTCGGCCACATCGCATAGCTCTCGGTCAGCGTCACGCCGGCCGGATTGCCGCCGAGCATCTCGAACAGGACCGGCTTCAGGCTGTGGTCCGGGCAGGCCGGGTAGCCGGGCGCGGGACGGATGCCGGTATAATTCTCGCGGATCAGGTCCTGGTTGGTCTGGTGGTCCTCGCCTTCATAGCCCCAGACGCTGGCGCGGACATGCTGGTGGAGCCGCTCGGCGAACGCCTCGGCTAGCCGGTCGGCCAGCGCCTTGAGGAGGATGTCAGAATAATCGTCATTCTCGGCCTTGAAGCGCTCGAGGTGCGGCTCGAGGCCGTGGATGCCGACCGCGAAGCCGCCGATCCAGTCCTCGCCCTCGGGATCGATGAAGTCGGCGAGGCTCATGTTCGCCCGGCCCTCGCGCTTCTTCACCTGCTGGCGGAGGAAGGGGATGCGGGTCTCCTCGTTGGAGGCGAGCACCAGCACGTCGTCGGCCTCGCGCCGGCAGCGCCACAGGCCGACGGTGCCGCGCGGGGTCAGCCAATGCTCGGCGATGATCCGGTCGAGCATCGCCTGGGCGTCGGCGAACAAAGCGCTGGCGCTCTCGCCGACGATCGGATCCTCGAGGATCGCGGGATAATTGCCGGCGAGCTCCCAGGCGCGGAAGAAGGGGGTCCAGTCGATCACGGTCCTCAAGTCGCGGAGCGGCCATTCGCCGAAATTCTGGATGCCGGGGTGGAGCGGCGGCGGCGCCTTGCCGGACGCATCCCAGGGGAAGCAATTGGCGCGCGCCTCGTCGAGCGAGGAGAGCTCGTTCTGGCCGCGCCCGGCGCGGGTCAAACGGACCTGCTCATAATCCTCGGCAGTCTTGAGGACGAGCGGGTCCTTCTGCGTGTCCGAGACCAGGGAGGAAGCGACGCCCACCGCGCGGCTCGCGTCGAGCACGTGCAGGACCGGCCCGTCATAGGCCGGATCGATCCTCAGCGCCGTGTGGACCTTCGAGGTCGTGGCCCCCCCGATCAGCAGCGGCAGCGACAGGCCCGCGCGCTTCATCTCCTCGGCGACCGTCACCATCTCGTCGAGCGAGGGCGTGATCAGCCCGGAGAGGCCGATCATGTCGGCATCGTTCTCGTTGGCGGCGTCGAGGATCGCCTTCCAGGGCACCATCACGCCGAGGTCGATCACCTCGAAGCCGTTGCACTGGAGCACGACGCCGACGATGTTCTTGCCAATGTCGTGGACGTCGCCCTTGACGGTCGCCATCACGATCCGGCCCTTGCCCTGCGTCGCCCCCGATTTCTCCTTCTCCGCCTCGATGAACGGGATCAGGTGCGCGACCGCCTTCTTCATGACGCGGGCCGACTTCACCACCTGCGGCAGGAACATCTTGCCCGATCCGAACAGGTCACCGACGACGTTCATGCCGTCCATCAGCGGCCCCTCGATGACGTGGATCGGCCGCTCCGCGGACTGCCGCGCCTCCTCCGTATCCTCGACCACGTAGGCGTCGATGCCCTTGACGAGGGCGTGCTCGAGCCGCTTGCCGACCTCCCAGCCGCGCCATTCCGCCTCGGCCTTTTCGCGCACCGGATCCGAGCCGAGATATTTCTCGGCGAGCGTCACCAGCCGCTCGGTAGCGTCGCCCCCGTCCTTCGGCGTCCGGTCGAGGATCACGTCCTCGCAGGCCTCGCGCAGCACCGGATCGATCGTGTCGTAGACGTCGAGCTGGCCGGCGTTGACGATCGCCATGTCGAGCCCGGCGGGGATGGCGTGGTAGAGGAAGATCGAGTGCATCGCCCGGCGGACGGGCTCGTTGCCCCGGAAGGAGAAGCTGAGGTTGGAAAGGCCGCCCGAGATATGGACGTGCGGGCAGCGCGCCTTGATCTCGCGGCACGCCTCGATGAAGTCCAATGCATAGCGGCGATGCTCGTCGATCCCGGTGGCGATGGCGAAGATGTTGGGATCGAAGATGATGTCCTCGGGCGGGAAGCCGTCGGCGACGAGCAGCTCGTAGGCGCGGCTGCAGATCTCGACCTTGCGCTCCTTCGTGTCGGCCTGGCCGACCTCGTCGAACGCCATCACCACCATCGCCGCGCCGTAATCGCGGACCTTGCGGGCGTGGAGCAGGAACTCCTGCTCGCCTTCCTTCATGCTGATCGAGTTGACGATCGGCTTGCCCGAGACGCATTTGAGACCGGCCTCGATCACGCTCCATTTCGAGCTGTCGATCATCACCGGCACCCGGGCGATGTCGGGCTCGGCGGCGATCAGCTTGAGGAAGGTGGTCATCGCCGCCTCGGCGTCGAGCAGGCCCTCGTCCATGTTGACGTCGATCACCTGCGCGCCGTTCTCGACCTGCTGGCGGGCGACCTCGACCGCCGCGGCATAGTCGCCGGCCATGACCAATTTCTTGAATTTGGCCGAGCCGGTGACGTTGGTCCGCTCGCCGATATTGACGAAGGAGGCAGTGCTTTCACGGCTACTCGCCTTACTACTCAAGTCTTGCACAGCCAATCCAAATCCTTATGGTATTGCTCAGAAGCATTATACATGTCTGAGTAACCGATTTTAATCACAGTGTCCTCAAGATTAGATCGACATTGATTCAAGTACGCAACAGCTTCACTAGAGGTGCGATTGATTAAAACTTTTACTATTTCTATTTTTTCAGTTGTGGGCAGTGTTCTTTCCCACATGCCGGTCGTGAACGTGACCGTCACACCCGCGGGCGGATTATCGGGCAGGATCTCAACGATATTTTGAAGGACGACACCTGACCGGACGATTTCAAAAAGGTCGATTTTGAAAGGGCCCAGCCCATGATTTTCAAGCACGATGGCGATGCCGTCATGCTTCGAAAGAGCAATGAAGGGAATCGGTCTGACTGACAGTCTGTTATGTCTTCGCTGAAGGGACAGGCCCCTCGCTGTGAAATAAATGGACAAGCCCGCAACCACCAAGGCCAAGGCGCCCATAACCGCGCTTCCTACCGCCGCAAGCGCGTTGGTTTGATCTGGGTTCTGGATGAGCCAGGCGATCATGCGATCCATCCCTCATGCCGCCAAGATCATGGGCTCAATTCCCGCCAGCACAGTGTGGCGCTTCGACTCCGCGATGGTGCGGGGCGGGAAGCCGGCGACGGTGCGGGCGATGGCGGCGATGTGCGCCGGCGTCGTGCCGCAACAGCCGCCGACGATGTTGACGATCCCCTGCTCGCACCATTGGCGGACCTGGGCGGCCGTGGTCTCGGCGCCCTCGTCATATTCGCCGAGATCGTTGGGAAGGCCGGCGTTGGGATAGGCCATGACGAGCGTGTCGGCGACGCCCGACAAGGCCGCGACGTGCGCGCGAAGCTGCGAGGCGCCGAACGAACAGTTGAGGCCGATGGTCAGCGGCCGCGCGTGACGGACCGACGCCCAGAAGGCCTCGATCGAATGGCCCGAGAGGTTGCGGCCCGACAGGTCGGTGATCGTCATCGACAGCATGATCGGCAGGTCGCGATCGACGCGCTGGGCGGCGTGGATCGCGGCCTTGGCGTTCAAAGTGTCGAACACCGTCTCGATCAGCACGATCTCGGCGCCGCCTTCGACCAGGCCCTCGATCTGCTCGACATAGACCTCGGAGACGAAATCGAAATCGACCTCCCGGTAGCCGGGATCGTTGACGTTGGGCGACAGCGACAGCGTCTTGTTGGTCGGGCCGAGCGCGCCGGCGACGAAGCGCTTGCGGCCGTCCTTCTGCGCCTCGGCGTCGGCGACCTCGGCGATGATCCGCGCCGCCGACGCGTTGATCTCGTGGACGAGATGCTCGGCGCCGTAATCGGCCTGGCTGATCCGGTTGGCGTTGAAGCTGTTGGTGGCGAGGATGTCCGCGCCGGCGTCGGCGAAATCCTGCGCGATCGCGCGGACGATGTCGGGCCGCGTCAGGTTCAGAAGGTCGTTGTTGCCCTTCTGGTCGCGCGCCAGATCGCAGGCGCCGCGATAATCGGGCTCCTTCAACTTGCGCGCCTGGAACTGCGTCCCGTAGGCGCCGTCCTTGACGAGGATGCGCCGGGCGGCGGCGTCCCTAAGCTGCTGGGCGACGTTCATCTTCATGGTCCTTCGGCCGCAGCCCGAGCAGGTGGCAGATCGCATAAGCGAGCTCGGCGCGGTTCAATGTGTAGAAATGGAAGTCGCGGACCCCTCCCGCGTAGAGCTGCCCGCACAGCTCCGCCGCGACGGTGGCGGCGACGAGCTGACGGGCGGCCGGCAGGTCGTCCAGGCCCTCGAACAAGGCGTCCATCCAGACCGGGATGGTGGCGCCGCAGGAGGCGGCGAACTTGCGCGTCTGCGCGACGTTCGAAACCGGCAGGATGCCGGGCACCAGCTCGGCCTCGATGCCCGCGGCCGCGGCCTCGTCGCGGAAGCGGAAGAAGGCGTCGGGCGAGAAGAAGAATTGGGTGATCGCCCGGTCGGCGCCGGCGTCGATCTTGCGCTTCAGATTGTCGAGATCGGCGGACTTGGTCGCGGAATCGGGATGGATCTCGGGATAGGCGGCGACCGATATCTCGAACGGCGCGACCCGCTTCAGGCCCGCGACCAGATCGGCCGCATTGGCATAGCCGTCCGGCCGCGCGACGAAGCCGCGGGCGGGATCGGGCGGATCGCCGCGCAGGGCGACGACGTGGCGGATGCCCGCCTCCCAATAAGCGCGCGCGACCGCATCGATCTCGTCACGGCTCGCCTCGACGCAGGTGAGGTGGGCGGCGGCATGCAGCGGCGTCTCCTGCTGGATGCGGACCACCGTGTTATGGGTCCGCTCGCGGGTCGATCCGCCGGCGCCGTAGGTGACCGAGACGAAGCGCGGAGCGAGCGGCTCCAGCGTCTTCACGCTCTCCCACAGGGTCTGCTCCATCTTCTCCGTCCTGGGCGGGAAGAATTCGAACGAGACCTGGACGTCGCCGGCGACGTCGGCGAACAACGGCTCGCGGCGATGGCCGATCATCGCGCTCATGCCACCACCTTCAATTTCGCTTCTGGCCGCTCGCCCGCCCAGACGGTGACCGTGAGCTCGCCGCCCTCCAGATGCTCGACGACGCGGCCCTCCAGCCCGGCTTCCTCCATGTAGGACAGCATCGATTCGTCGGCGAAGCCGAGCCGGGCATGGGCGTCGCGGCTCCTCAGCTCCTCGCGGTCGTGGGGCGCGAAATCGACCACGAGCAGGCGGCCGCGCGGCGCCAGCAGCCGTGCCGCCTCGGCGACCGCGGCGGCGGGCTGCTGCGCGTAGTGGAGCACCTGGTGGATGATCACCGTGTCCGCCGAGGCGGCCGGCAAAGCGAGCGAATACATGTCCCCCTGGCGAAGCTCGGCCGCGAGCCCGGCCTGCGCCAGCTTCACCCGGGCGAGGCGCAGCATCTCGGGCGAGCGGTCGACGCCGAGGGCCGATGCGGCTTCGCGGCCGAACAGTTCGATCATCCGGCCGGTGCCCGTGCCGATGTCGATCAGCCGGCCGACGCCGCGGTCGCCGAGCGCGCGGGCGATCGCCGCTTCGACCTCGGTCTCGGCGATGTGGAGCGAGCGGATCTCGTCCCAATGATCGGCATGGGCGGCGAAATAGCGCTCCGCCGCCGCCGCCCGGTCGGCCCGCACCGCCGCCAGCCGGGCGGTATCGGCGACGCCCCACGGATCCTCGCCGTCGACCTCGGTCCAGCTGTCGAGCAGATCGAACAAAGGCTCGAGCCGCTCGCGCTTGCCGAGGCTGAGGAACACCCAGCTCCCTTCCTTGCGGCGCTCGGCGAGGCCGGCGTCGATCAGGATGCGCACGTGACGCGACACCCGCGGCTGGCTTTGGCCGAGCACCTGGGCGAGCTCGCCCACCGACAGCTCCATCGCGCGCAACAGGGCGAGGATGCGCAGCCGGGTCGGATCGGCGAGCGAGCGGAAGATTTCCGAGGCTGGAGACATATTTGCGGACATAAAGATATCTTTATATCCGTCAAGAAGAAGGATGCGCCGGATTGTTGACTAAAGCAGTAGACATTCTTCCGGACGCGCGGTAGCTTGCCGCCGCTGGAATGCCGGAACGGGAACCGTCGGCACCTCGCCCAGCCTCGTCAACAGGTTCCATCGAAGGAAGATGCCGTGAAGAAGATTGCTCTCACCATGGTTG
>JAXDPC010000205.1:0-9258 GCA_034668525.1 Sphingomonadales bacterium | reverse complement strand
GCCCGGAAAATGGAAACCGTCCCCCGGCTGGTGACGCCGGCCCTGCTGGAGACGGTGGCGTCGCAGCTGCTGCTGCATGGCAATGCCTTCGTGCAGGTGCTTTGCGACGGAGCGGGGGAGCCGGCGGAGCTGTTCGCGCTCAGGCCCGAGCGGGTGAAGGTGGAGGCGGACGCCGGCGGATGGCCCGCCGCCTATCTCTACCGGGCGGGCGAGGCGAAGAGCCGGTTTCCCGTGAAGGACGGGCTCGGGCGGCCAGCCATCGTGCACCTGAAGGCGATGCATCCGCTCGACGACCATTATGGGCTCGGCTGCCTCGGCGCCGCGGCGGGGGCGGTCGCCGTCCACAATGCCGCGGCCAAGTGGAACAAGGCCCTGCTCGACAATGCGGCGCGGCCTTCGGGAGCGCTGGTGCTGGAGGCGGGCGAGGAGGGCAGGATGCTCTCGGCCGAGCAGTTCGCCCGGTTGCGGGAGGAGCTCGACGCGCAATTCTCGGGCTTCGAGAATGCCGGGCGGCCGCTGCTGCTCGAGGGCGGGCTCAAATGGGAGGCGATGAGCCTGACGCCGGCCGACATGGACTTCGCCGGGTTGAAGGCGGCGGCGGCGCGCGAGATCGCTCTGGCGTTCGGAGTGCCGCCGATGCTGCTCGGCCTGCCGGGGGATTCGACCTACGCCAATTACCGCGAGGCGAACCGGGCCTTGTGGCGGCTGACCGTGCTGCCGCTCGCCGGGCGGATGCTGAGCGGGATCGGCGGCGCGCTGGCGGCCTGGTGGCCGGGGCTGAGCCTCGCCGTCGACGTCGACCAGGTGACCGCGCTCAGCGAGGACCGCGAGCGGCTGTGGGCGCAGGTCTCGGCGGCGCCTTTCCTCAGCGACGCCGAGAAGCGCGAGATGCTGGGCTTTCAGGGACAGTCGCCTGCCGACTGTCCCCCGACGCCCGCGGTGAAAGGGGACAGTCAGATAGACTGTCCCCCACGGTCCCAGGGAGAGACGAGATGACGAGCGAGAGCGGATCGATGGTGGCGCGGCTGATGGCGCAGGCCGAAGGGCAGGGCGCCGACATGGCGACCTTGCGGGCGCTGGTCGAGGAGGCGAGCGAATGCGGCGCCGGGCGGGCGCTGCACGCGCTCGGCCTCAACGATGAGACCGCCGGCCGCGACATGACCGAGCTGCGCCAGCTGCTCAAGGCCTGGCGCGACGCGAAGCAGACGGCGTGGAAGGAGATCGTCACCTGGGCGATCCGGATCATGCTCGCGGTGCTGGTGCTCGGCATGAGCATCAGGCTCGGCCTGTTCGAGATGCTCAGATGAGGCGCGGGCCCCACCTCCCCATGCTCGCTGCGCTCGCGCCCCTCCACCGCCCTGCGGGCGGTCCCCCTCCCCGTGGCGGGGAGGAATAGATGAGGTTCGCGGGCTATGCGGCCTTGTTCGGGCGGCCGGACCGGGGCGGGGACGTGGTGCGCGCGGGGGCCTTCGCGCGGAGCCTGAAGCGGGGGGCAGGGGCGGTGCCCCTGCTCTGGCAGCACGAGGCGGGGAGGCCGATCGGGCGGATCTACTATCTGAAGGAGGACAGACGCGGGCTGAGGGTGATCGCGCGGCTCTCGGAGAGCGCGGCCGGGCGCGAGGCGGCAGCCCTGCTCGGCGAGGGCGCGGTGACCGGGCTCAGCTTCGGCTACCGGGTGCGCGAGTCCGAGGGCTCGGCGCCGCGCGAGCTGGTGGATCTCGACCTGGTCGAAATCAGCCTGGTGACGCTGCCGATGCAGCCCAAGGCGCGGGTGCACGCGCTCATCCGATGAAGGCGGCGCGGTCGGCCGGAAGGCGGGCGAGGCGTTCGGCGCGGCGGCGTTCGCATTCGCGCGAGATGAGGTCATAGACGGCGGCAGCGCCGTCGATCTCGAGGAAACGCGGAACCTTCGAGAGCGCCGGAGTCCATTCGGGCTGGTGCGTGTGCGACCACCATTCCGGGTCGGGGGGCACGTCGAAGTCGATCGTGCCGCGGCCCCTGGCGCTTTGCCGCAGCTCGAGGACGGGCAGATAGCTCAGATCGAGCGTTCGAAGGCTCGACCAGGGGGACCTCCTCAGAATGACGATCCGGCGATCGGTGACCGCGTAGAGGAGCTTCGCGCGAACGATCGCGTCGACCAGGAAGCGGCCGAGAGAGACGTAGGCGGCGCTCAGCAGCAACGCCCCGCCGGCAATCGCAAACAGGAAGGATGTGCCGCCCACCCCCCAGGCGCCCCGGGTCCAGACGATTGCGAACCCGACGAAGAAGAGGCTGAAGGGAATCAGATAGAGGTCCGCCGGCCGAAGCAGCAGGCCCTGCTTGGGCGGGCCGGCCCAGAGCAGGCGCTCGCCGGGCAGCAGCCACTGGCGCAAGGCGGCATGGAATTCCGGGCGTACCATCGCCGGGAGCCTAGCAGGACAGGCCGAGCCATTCGAGGCCGCCGGGGAGGGTGTCGGCGCTATAGGCGAGCTGGAGGACGCGGCGGCCGACCGGGGCGGCCGCGCGGTCGGAGGCGTGGAGGACCGGGGCGCAACAGGCCCAGACGTCGCCGGCTTCGGCGAGGCAGGCGGCGGTGCCTAGCCGCGCCACCGCGGCAGCGATTTCGGGCTCGGCGATGCGGCCGAGGCGGTGCGAGCCGGGGGCGACGAGGAGCGGGGCGTTGTCGGCCCCGGCGTCGTCGAGATGGACGCGCAGGACGAGCATGCGCTCGAGATATTCGAAGGGTGGCACGACGTGGTGCATGCCGGACTTGACGGTCCAGGCGGAGAAGCCGGGCACGTCGCGGCGGGCGCGGACGGCGATGGTGCGGTCCTGGTGCCAGCCGAGCGCCCAGTTACTGTCGGCGTTCTTGTCGAAGAAGAGGGCGCGGACGGCGCGCGCGGCGGAGCCCAGCAGGCCGCGCGCGATTGCATCGGCAGGACCGAGCAGCGGGGCGAGGCCCGGGCCGGCCGCGAGGCGCGCGCTTTCCGCCTGGGCCGAGAAGAGATTGCGAAGCGCGGCGACGTTTTGGCTGTCGAAAGCGCCGGGGAAAAGCTGCGCGCCGTCCGGGTCGAGCTGCATCGGCCGGGCATAGGACAGTCGCAGGAAGAGAAGAAGGCGAGTCCCGAATCAGATCCGGGACGACGGCCTGCGTGCGCGTGAAATTCAACCGAGGAGAATGAGCATGTTGGAAGTGAAAGCGGATCCGCTGGAGGCCTCGTTCGAGGCGCTGGAGCGGGAGGATGAGGACCTGGCGCAGCTCAAGGAGGAGATGGCGCAATTGAAGGCGCGGGTCGACGCGCAGGCGGTGGCGGCGGCGCGGCCGGCGCTCTCCGGCGCGAAATCGGCAGCGTCGTCGGCCTTCGTCGACAAATATCTGAGGAAGGGCCTCGAGGCGGGCGTGGAGCTGAAGGCGGTGACCGGCGTCAGCGACGGCGCCGGCGGCTATGCGGTGCCGGAGGAGATCGACGCTGAGATCGACAAGGTGCTGACCTCGATCTCGCCGATCCGGGCGATCGCCAACGTCGTCAAGGTCGGCACCGCAGGCTACCGCAAGCTGGTGACGCGCGGCGGCACGCCGTCTGGCTGGGTGGCCGAGACGGCGGGACGGCCGGAGACGGGCACGCCGGAATTCGTCGAGCTGGCCCCGCCCTTCGGCGAGCTCTACGCCAATCCGGCGGCCAGCCAGGCGATGCTCGACGACGCGGCGTTCGACGTCGAGGCGTGGCTGGCGCAGGAGATCGCGACCGAGTTCGCTCGCGCGGAAGGCGCGGCGTTCGTCAGCGGCAACGGCATCAACCGGCCGAAAGGCTTTCTCGCGACGCCGGTCTCGACGCAGGCCGACAGCGTCCGGCCGTTTGGGACGCTGCAGGTCGTCCACACCGGCGTCGCCGGCGGCTTCCCAGCGGCGAACCCGCAGGACAAGCTGATCGACTTCGTCCAGTCGCTGCGGTCGCCTTACCGGCAGGGCGCGGCTTTCGTGATGAACTCGGCGACGGCGGCGCGGATCCGCAAGTTCAAGACCGCCGACGGCGCCTTCCTCTGGGCGCAGTCGCTGAGCGCGGGGCAGCCGGACACGTTGCTCGGCTATCCGGTGGTCGAGGCCGAGGACATGCCGGACGTGGCGGCGGACAGCCTCTCGGTCGCGTTCGGAAACTTCCGCGCCGGCTATCTGATCGCCGAGCGGACCGAGACGCAGATCCTGCGCGATCCGTTCACCAACAAGCCGTTCGTCCACTTCTACGCGACCAAGCGGATCGGCGGCCAGGTGGCGAACAGCGAGGCGATCAAGCTGCTCAAGTTCGCGGCCTGACGGTCGCGGCTGCCGTCGTTGCGAGCGACGCGAAGCGCTCCAGAGCAGCGCATCCGCCCCCTGGATTGCTTTCGTCGCCTTCGGCTCCTCGCAATGACGGCCCCAATCATCCTTTTCTATGACGAGGAGGCGGCGATGCCATCTCTCTTCTTTGCCGACCTGGTGCGCGAGCGGAGCCACGGCTCGGGGACGGGCCCGCTGGCGCTGGCGGGCGCCGCGACCGGGCATCGCGGCTTCGCCGACGTGGTGCCGCCGGGCGCCACCTTTCACTATGCGATCGCCGGCGTGACCCATCCGGGACAGTGGGAGACCGGGGAGGGGAGCCTCGACGCGAGCGGCGCGCTGCTGCGCACGCCGAACGCATCGTCAGAGGGCGGCGACCCGGTAGACTTTCTTGCCGGGACCAAGATCGTCACTCTGACCGTCGGCGCGGGCTGGTTCGCCTCCCAGCAGGAGGCGCTCGGCGGCAAGGCCGCGCTGACGGGCGCCGCGTTTACCGGGCCCGTCTCGGCGCCGAGCCTGACGCTGGCGACGCCGCTGGCGCTCGATCAGGGGGGCACCGGCGCTTCGTCGGCGGCGGCCGCGCGCGCCGCGCTCGGCCTCGGCTCGGCCGCCCAGCAGCAGAATAGCGCATTCGTCGCGGCGGCGGAGCGCGGCGCCGCGGGCGGCGTCGCGACGCTGGATGCGGGCGGCAAGGTGCCGTCGGCGCAGCTGCCGCCGGGCGGCGGCGTCTCGTCGGTCAACGGCCAGAGCGGGGCGGTGACGCTGACCGCCGCCGCGATCGGCTCCAGCGCCGCCGGCGACGTCGCGGCGACCAATGTACAGGCCGCCATCGCCGAGCTGGCCGCGGAGAAAGCGCCGCTTTCCGCCCCCGCGTTCACCGGGACCGTCACGATGGCGGGCCAGGCAGTCGTCGGCGGGACGAATCCGAGCGGCACGTACAAGCTGTCGATTGTCGCCGACGGGCCGGGCATCTCGGTGGCGGCGCCCAGCTCGTCCTTCGCAAGCCCGGCGATCGGGATTTCGCGGGCGACGGTGACCTGCAGCCTGACCGCGACCTCGGCGGCCTGCGAGCTCGGTAGCCAATCGGGCCACGACGTGATCGTGAGGCGCGCGGGAAGCGAGAAGCTGCGGATCCAGGGCTCCGGCATCGCAGTCACCGGGAGCGCCGATGTATCGCAGGAATATCGCCAGAACGGCGTCCGGGTGGTGGGCGGCCGGGCCGCGGGATGGAGCGCGGCGACCGGCACGGCATCGCGAGGCGCGTTCGACACGGGGACCGTCAGCACGGTCCAGCTCGCCGAGCGGCTGAAGGCGCTGATCGACGACCTCCTCGTCCACGGCCTGATCGGAGCCTGAGGCAATGAACGGGGCGCCCATCTCGGCAAGCGCGATCGGAGCCGGCGCAGGCGCCGCCTCCGATCGCCCGCCCGCCGCTCCGCCGTCCCGAAACGCCCGGGCCGGCGAGGAACGACGCAGCAGCCGCGCAACGCGACCGTAGAAAGGAACAGCAGGTGAGCTACTATCTCAAGGACCCCGCCGCCCGGCTCGACTATGCGATCGAGTGGCTGCCCTATCTGGACGGCCAGACGATCGTCGGCAGCGAATGGGCCGTCGATCCGGCGGAAGCGGGCGGCATCGCCTTCGACAGCGAGCGTTTCGACGCGACGCGGAGCGCGGCGACGCTCAGCGGCGGGATCGTCGGACACGTCTACAGCCTGTCGAACCGCGTGACCCTCTCGGACGGAAGCGTCGACGAGCGGTCGATCTGCCTGCGGGTGGAGCAACGGTGATGGCGACCCCACTCAATCCCTCGCCGCTCCCCGTCCCGATCGAGCCGCTCAGGGCCTATCTGCGCATCGAAGGAAGCGACGAGGACGCCCTGCTCGCCGGCCTGCTGCGCAGCGCCGGCGAGATCTGCGAAGCGTTCACGCGTATCACCCTGATCGACAGCGAGATCGAGCAGGCGCTGCCGGCCCGGGCTGCCTGGACGCGGCTGGAGCGGGCGCCGGTGCGGGCGATCCTGAGCGTGGCCGCGCTCGGCGCCGGCACCGAGCCGGTCCCGCTCGCGGCCGCGGACTATGGGATCGATATCGACGCCCGCGGAGACGGGTGGGTCCGGGTGACCGGGGGCGCCGGCGCCGGCCGGGCGCTCGTGCGCTACCGGGCGGGCCTAGCCGCGGACTGGAATGGAATCCCCGAGCCGCTGCGCCAGGGGATTCTGCGCATGGCGACCCACCTCTACGCCCATCGCGACGGCGAGGACGGCGAGGACGGCGCGGGGCCGCCGGCGGCGGTGACGGCTCTGTGGCTGCCCTACCGGCGGTTGCGGCTGAGTTGAGGAGGCGGGGATGTTCGACAGGATCCAGGACTGGGGGCAGCGACGCGCCCGGGCAGCGGCGGCGCGAAGGCGCCTCCGGATCGCGACGGAGCTCGCGGCCGGGCTACCGCGCGACGTGGCGGTGGTCATCGAAGGGGAGAATGTGCGGCTGCTGGCGCGTCGGCTCGGCGAGCGCGCGGCGCTCGATCCGGACCTGCGCGCGCTGCTGGGGCGCCTGCCATGACGGGCGCAGGCGAGGCGGTGCGCGCCGCGGCCGTGGCGGCGTTGCAGGCGATCGGCGGGATCGGGCGCGTCTGTGACGCGCCTCCGCTCACCGGGGCGGCGCCGCATGCGCTGGTGGAGATCGATTCGGAGGCGGACTGGGGCCACAAGAGTGGAGCCGGGCGCGAGCTTCGGCTGGCGGCGAAGCTGACCGGCGAAGGCGAGCGCCCGCTGGCGATGCGCGCGCGCGCGGCTGCGGCGGAGGCGGCGCTGGCGGCGCTCGGTCCCGATCTGGAGGGCTGGCGGCTGGTCACGATGCGGCATGTCCGGACGCGCGAACTGCGCCGTCCCAAGGGCGGCTGGATCGCCGTGATCGAGTTCCGCGCGCGGTTGCTGGCGGAAGCCTAGGATCGAGTACGGACCCTAGGATCCCGAGGACGAGGACGGCTGCGCGCCGTGGAAGAGCTCTTTGAAGTTGGTCCTCAAATCCTCGACTTCGGTGGCGGCGTCGCGCTGGGCGACCGCCGGGCTGTCGCCGGCCCGCCGCGCCGCCGCGACATAAGCGGTGCGATAGGCGGTCTCCTGCTGGGCGCAGACGGTCGGGAAGGCGGCGTCGAAATCGGCGACGCTGGTCCGGTCCTCGATCTTGGCGTTCACATAGGTGCGCAGGCAGCTCGAGAATTGATTGCGCTCGCTGTTGGCCATGAGCTGCATGCTGAGCAGCAGCGGGACGATCAGAGAAGCTGAAAACATGTTCAATTCCAATCCCCTAGCTCGGAACGAAGAGGGAGAGTGACTCATGGCCGCGGAAAAGGGAAGCGCCTTTTTGCTGAAGGTCGGAAACGGCGGAAACCCGCCGGTTTTCGCCACAGTGGCGGGGATGCGCACGACGCAAATGTCGGTGAACGGCGAGCCGGTGAACGTCACCAGCAAAGACTCGGGCGGCTGGCGCGAGCTTCTGTCGGGCGCCGGAATCCGTTCGGTCTCGGTGTCGGCGAGCGGAATCTTCACCGGCTCGGCGAGCGAGAGCAGGGTCAAGGGCAACGCGCTGGCGGGCCTGCTCGACGATTACGAGCTGAGCTTCGAGAGCGGCGAGCGCATGCGCGGCCGCTTCCTGGTGATCCGGCTCGATTATTCGGGCGATTACAATGGCGAGCGCAATTACGCCCTGAGCCTGGAGAGCTCGGGCGAGGTGGTGTCGCTGTGAGCGGGGCTGCGAACCTAGCGCGGGGCGAGGCCGCGTTGCTGGTCGGCGGCCAGCGGCTGACGCTGCGGCCGAGCTTCGAGGCCCTGGTGGCGGCGGAGGAGGAGCTGGGACCGCTGTTCGCATTGATCGAACGCGCGGCCGACGGCGGCCTGAGGCTGGGCGAGATCGCGGCGCTGTTCTGGCACTGCGTCGCCGAGCGGCCGGAAGGGCTGACCAAGGAGCGGATCGGCGCCGCGCTCGCCGAGCGCGGCCTGGCGCGGACCACGCCGGTGCTCAAGATATTGCTGACGCAGATCCTCCAGGGTGGTCCGACAGGTCAGCATGAGCGGACTGTTTAGGGACGCCGCAGGGCGGCTCGCCGGCATCGCGGGGGCCCTGCTCGGCTGGCGGCCGGACGAGTTCTGGCGCGCGACGCCGGCCGAGCTGGCGGCGATCCTCGATGCGATGATGGGCGGCGCCGCCGGGGAACCGGCGTCGCGCGCCGACCTCGAGCGGCTGGAAAGGATGTTCCGCGATGGATGAAGAGATCGAGACTCTGCTGGTCAGCGTTCGCGCCGACACGGCCGCCTTCGCCAAGGACGTGAGCGACATGCGCGGC
Source organism: Sphingomonadales bacterium (assembly GCA_034668525.1). Taxonomy (GTDB): domain Bacteria; phylum Pseudomonadota; class Alphaproteobacteria; order Sphingomonadales; family Sphingomonadaceae; genus Allosphingosinicella. The sequence continues at coordinate 620 of JAXDPC010000205.1, read as the reverse complement.
CAGCTCGAAGGGCCGTTCGCCGGCGGCGTCGAGCGCGCCGGCCGGCTGCTGGAGACGGCATTGATTCGCGCGGTGCGGACCGGCAAGCTCGGCTTCGAAGACCTGAAGCATATCGCCCTGTCGGCGATGCAGGAGATCGCGGCGGCTGCGATCCGGAGCGGGATCGGCGCCGTGCTCGGCGGCGGCAAAGGCGGGATCGGCGGCCTCGTCGCCGGACTGCTCGGCCTGCCGGGACGCGCGGTTGGCGGCCAGGTAGCGCCGCACCGCCCCTATCTGGTCGGCGAGCGCGGGCCGGAGCTGTTCGTGCCTACGTCCAGCGGGCGGGTCGAGCCGAACGGCGGCGCCTATCGCGACATCAGGATCAGCATCAGCGTCAACGCCCCCCAGGGCGCGGAGCCGCGGGCGCTCGCGCAGTCGAGCCGGCAGGTGGCGCGGGCCGTGAAGCGGGCGCTGATGCAATTGCCGGACTAAAGGCGGCCGCAACCCGATCCGTGAGGGATCAGGCGGCGGGCTCGCCTCACCATCAAGAGGCGGTCCCCGACGCGGCATCGCGAGGCTGCCGAGGAGGTGGTGATCGCGACGTTGATGACAGGGCCCTCGTCCAGCCGGACCGAAGCGAG
>JAXDPC010000204.1:0-3079 GCA_034668525.1 Sphingomonadales bacterium | reverse complement strand
TCAAGATCAACGCCAATATCGGCAACAGCGCCGTCGCGAGCGACGTCGCCGCCGAGGTCGACAAGATGGTCTGGTCGATCCGCTGGGGCGCCGACACGGTCATGGACCTCTCCACCGGCCGCAACATCCACGACACGAGGGAATGGATCGTCCGCAACTCGCCCGTGCCGATCGGCACCGTCCCCATCTACCAGGCGCTCGAGAAGGTCGGCGGCGTCGCCGAGGACCTGACCTGGGAAATCTACCGCGACACCCTCATCGAGCAGGCCGAGCAGGGCGTCGACTATTTCACCATCCACGCCGGCGTGCGCCTGCCCTACATCCCGATGACCGCGAAGCGGGTGACCGGCATCGTCAGCCGCGGCGGCTCGATCATGGCGAAATGGTGCCTCAGCCACCACAAGGAGAGCTTCCTCTACACAAGGTTCGAGGAAATTTGCGAGATCATGAAGGCCTACGACATCGCCTTCAGCCTCGGCGACGGCCTCCGCCCCGGCTCGATCGCCGACGCCAACGACGAAGCCCAGTTCGCCGAGCTCGCCACCCTCGGCGAGCTCACCCGGATCGCCTGGCGCCACGACGTCCAGGTGATGATCGAGGGCCCCGGCCACGTGCCGATGCACAAGATCAAAGCCAATATGGACAAGCAGCTCGAAGCCTGCGGCGAAGCGCCCTTCTACACATTGGGGCCGCTGACCACCGACATCGCCCCCGGCTACGACCACATCACGTCGGCGATCGGCGCCGCCATGATCGGCTGGTTCGGCACCGCCATGCTCTGCTACGTCACCCCGAAGGAGCATCTCGGCCTCCCCGACCGCGACGACGGCAAGGTCGGCGGGGTGACCTATCATTTGGCCGCCCACGCGGCGGACCTCGCCAAGGGCCACCCGGCGGCCAAGATGCGCGACGACGCTTTGTCGCGCGCGAGGTTCGAATTCCGCTGGCGAGACCAGTTCCATTTGTCTTTGGACCCCGACACCGCCGAACAATATCACGACCAGACCCTCCCCGCGGAGGGCGCCAAGACCGCCCACTTCTGCTCGATGTGCGGCCCGAAGTTCTGCTCGATGAAGATCACCCAGGAAGTGAGAGACTTCGCCCGCGCAAATCCTCCCCGGGACGGGGAGGGGGACCAGCCGCAGGCTGGTGGAGGGGGCCCCGCGCTGGAACCGAACGAAGCCGAAGCCGGCATGGCCGAGATGAGCGAGAAATTCCGCGAGAAAGGCGGCGAAATCTACCTTCCGGCCGCGGAGTGAGGCCGCCGTCCGCCCCACTACCGGTGCGCTGAATTGCCCCTGCGCATCCGCATCGCCCGCCTCGTCGCCTTGCTCCTGCTGCTCCCGGCCGGGCTGATCTGCCTCGGTTTCCCCTTCTACCGGCTCGCGCTGCCCGGCGGTTGGGAGATAATCGACGATACGCGGGCGGCGCTCGGGGCCGGAACCGATGCCGGCGGGCTGAAGGCGGCGGCCGTCGATTGCGTGCCCGAACGCTCCGGGTCCCGTTCTAGCCGCGGCATCGGCCTTACCGAATATGCCTGCGTCATCGACCTGTCGGAGGCACCGGCCCCTGGGGCGCGCGCCGACGATCCCTGGGCCGGCCGAAGCTGGGAAGAAGGGATGGCGGAATATAACCGCCGCCTCGCCGCGCAGATGGAGGCGCTGGCCGAGCGGTCGCGCTCGCGCGTGTCGAACCGCATCGAGCGCAGGCTCGCCACCGACCGCAGCGATGCGCTCCCCGCCGTCCGGATCCTGTCGGCACCGGGAGAGCCGCGCCGCGTCGGCCTCGTCTGGGGCTTCGGCGAGCTTGCCTGGCGCTGGGCAAGCTGGGTGGTCGGCAGCCTCGTCCTCTTCGCCTTCGGCGCGGGCTGCCTGTTCGCCGTGCGACTGAGCTGGAAACGGCGGTGAACCTGAAATCCTTTCCAGACCGCGTAGTGCCGTCGATCTCGAGCAAGCGGCTCCTTAGCCTGGCGCTCTGTGCCATGATGCCAGGCGCCCTCGTCGCGCAACCGGCCGCCGGCGTTCTGTCTACGGTTTCCGCCGAAAACGCCTTCGCCCAGCTTTCGCGGCTAGTCGGGCGCTGGCGCGCCGCCGAGCGGCGGACAGCTCCCTCCGCATCCATTTCTATTTGACCGCGGGCGGCATTGTCCTCCTCGAAAGCTGGGAGGCGGCGGGAAGGCCCCCCTCGCTCACCCTCTACTTCCGCGACGGCCCCGCCTTACTCGCCACCCACTACTGCCCCAGGACAATCAGCCCCGCCTCGCTCTGGCCGGCCGCGGCCCCACCGCCTTCACTTCGCCTTCCGCGACGCCACCTACCTCGACCCGGCAACTGCAGCGCACCAGCACGACCTCTGGTCACGCGATCAGGGGCGCGCTTATACGCCCTCCTTGCGGCCATACTCCGTGTCTCCTTGCCGCGGCCGACCCCAGCTCGCGCTACCCGCGAGACGACTGGCGAAATCTATTTACGGGCAGCGGCGCAGCCACCCGATCCGGTTGCGCAGCGGGCGGCGCGCGTCCTTCGCGCGATTATTTAGAAGCGAAGAAACCAAGGCTAACTTCGAGGCCAATGACAGCCTGCTCGGCGTTCACTCTCGGAGTTTTCTATGATACTTACCCAGCAGCATAGTAGGGTCGGCCAATTCTATTTAGATAGAGACGCTCCGGGGCGATAGGACAGGACGATTATGTCAAGTGATAGGCAAATCACCGTGGAAAGCGCGGAGAAGGTTAGCTCGCTTGTTCGAAACGTTCTGTTGATCATTGGAGTGCTGGCTGCCTTTAGTGTCGCGGTTTACTCTTCATTCAGTAATTCTGTTGTAGCAAAGGCGCAATCGCTATACTTTAACGGCGATAAGATACAGCTTTCTCGAGAATCGGGCGAGGAGCAGGTTAAGGCAAACTTAGGTACTCTGTCAAGAATCGTTATCGAAAATCGAACGTCGAGGTGGGGGAGACTAGAAGTGGTCCTAGTCAAGGCTGACAACCTCGACTGGGCGGGGACCGTTGATATGAACAGAGTCTTTCAAGTCGTGTCTCATGAAACCAGCTGTCTGCTGGACCCAGGGCAAGTATCCT
>JAXDPC010000203.1:0-10914 GCA_034668525.1 Sphingomonadales bacterium | reverse complement strand
AGGACGGCCCCTCGGTGCCCAACGCGAATGGCGAGAATGGCGGCCTCGAGCAGGGCGGCTACGCCTTCTACACCCTGGTCCACGAGTTCGGCCACGGCATGGGCCTGGCGCACCCGCACGACACCGGCGGCGGCTCGACCGTCCTTCCGGGCGTGTTCGGCCCCTTCGGCACCGGCGTCGCCGGCTCCTACGGCGCCTTCGACCTGAACCAGGGCGTCTACAGCGTCATGTCGTACAATCCGGGCTGGGATCTCAATCCGGCCAATGCGCCCTATGGCGTGCCGTGGTACATCGACGGTCCGGGCGTCTACCGCGAGATCGACGAGGCCTATAATGGCGGCCTCTCCGCGTTCGACATCGCGCTGCTCCAGATCAAGTACGGGGCGAACACTGGCTACAACGTCGGCAACGACGTCTACGTCCTGCCCGCCGCCAATGTCGGCGACGCCTTCTTCCAGACCATCTGGGATGCCGGCGGCACCGATACGATCGTCCACAACGGCACCCAGTCGGCGCTGATCGATCTCAACACGGCGACGATCGACATGACCGCGACTGGCGGCGGCGTGATCTCGCAGGCCAGCGGCGTCTATGGCGGCTTCACCATCGCCCGCAACGTCGTCATCGAGAATGCGACCGGCGGCAGCGGCAACGACACTTTGATCGGCAACGGCGCCGACAACGTGCTCGACGGCCGCGGCGGCGCCGACCAGATGGCGGGCCGTCTCGGCAACGACCGCTATGTCGTCGACAATGGCGGCGACGTGGTCACGGAGCTGGCCGGGCAGGGGACCGACACGGTCGCCAGCTCGATCACCTACACGCTGGGAACGGCGCTCGAGAATCTCGAGCTCACCGGCGCGGGGGCGATCAACGGCACCGGCAACGAGCTCGACAACGTCATCACCGGCAACGGTGCGGCGAACGTGCTCACCGGCCTCGCGGGCAACGACACGCTCAACGGCGGCGCCGGCGGCGACAGCCTGACCGGCGGCACCGGCAACGATCTCTACGTCGTCGACGATGCCGGCGACGTGGTGACCGAGGCCGCGGGCGAAGGCACCGACACGGTGTCGAGCTCGATCAGCTACACGCTGACCGCCAATGTCGAGAACCTGGTCCTCACCGGCACCGCCACCGACGGCACCGGCAACGGCCTCGACAACGTGATCACCGGCAATGCGGCCTCCAACCGCCTGGACGGCGGCGCGGGCGCCGACACGATGATCGGCGGCCTCGGCAACGATCTCTACTTCGTCGACAATGGCGGCGATGTGGTGACCGAAGCCGCGGGCGAAGGCACCGACACGGTGTCGAGCTCGATCAGCTACACGCTGGGCGCCAATGTCGAGAACCTGATCCTGACCGGCACCGCCACCGACGGCACCGGCAACGGCCTCGACAACGTGATCACCGGCAATGCGGCCGCCAACCGCATCGACGGCGGCGCGGGCGCCGACACGATGGCCGGCGGCCTCGGCGACGATCTCTACTTCGTCGAGAATGGCGGCGACGTGGCGACCGAGGGCGCGGGCGAAGGCACCGACACGGTGGCGAGCTCGATCAGCTACACGCTGGGCGCCAATGTCGAGAACCTGATCCTGACCGGATCCGGGCTCAACGGCACCGGCAACGGTCTCGGCAACGTCATCACCGGCGATGCGGGGTCCAACCGTCTCGACGGCGGCGCCGGCAACGACCGCCTGATCGGCGGCGACGGCGTGGACTACTTCACCGGGGGCGCGGGCGCGGACACGTTCGTCGGCGAAATCAATGCCACCACGTCCGACATGAAGGACAATAAGGGCGGCTCGATCTCGCTGGACGTGATCCTCGACTACCAGCGCGGTTCGGACAAGATCGACCTCAGCGGGATCGATGCCAACACGAATGTCGCGGGCGACCAGGCCTTCACCTGGACGAACTCGGCCAACCCGGGCATCGGCCAGCTCTCGATCCGTCACTTCGGCAACATGAACGCGGCCGAAAGCAGCCTCGGCCTGGAGATCGACGGCGTCGACGGCAAGAGCCCCTATTCGGGCGCGGTCGACATCGTCTTCGGCAATGTCGACGGCGGCAACGCGGACTTCGCGATCGCGTTCGTCAGCTCGCCGCAGATCCTGGTCAGCGACTTCGTCCTCTAAGGCGACGTCGCCGAGCAAGCGTGAAGCGCCCCCGGAGCCGGTCTCCGGGGGCGCTTTGCGTTTGGGTGCGCCGCTCGGCCAGGGCAAAAGGAAAGGGCGCCCGGCAGGCCGGACGCCCTTCGTTCGTCAGTCGCCAGGCCGGAAGCCGGGCAGAACTTTCAGCTCGCCGTGTCGAGCAGGCCGGTGATCAGGTTCGTCCTGCGGTCGAGCTGGTAGATGCGCTTGTCGTCCCAGCGGTAATAGAAATCGGCGCCGTCCCGATATTCGTCGCGGTAGCGCTCGGGCATCGCGACCATCCGCATCGAGGCCGGCTGGCCGATACGGACGTCGCCGGCGAAGCGGTCGCCCGGCACGGCGCCGGAGAAGCGGGAGATCGACGCGGCGCGGATGTCGGCGTCGCGACGCTGCTCGGAAGCGTCGCGGCGGTCGCTGCGCGCCTCCGACGCGTCGCGGCGGCGGTCGTCCGCCGCTTCATGGCGATCCCGGCGCTCTTCCGAGGCCAGGCGGTCGGCGCGCCGGTCATCGGCGGCGGCGGCGCGGCGGTCGCGGCTCGCCTCGTTGCGGGCGCGGCGATCGTCGGCGGCGGCGCGGCGGTCGCGACGGACGTCGGTGCGCTCGGCGGTGGCGATCTGCCGGCGCAGGTCGGCGCTGTGGCGCCGCAGGGTGGCGTTCTCGCGGCCGCTGAAGCCCGCGGCCGAGAAGCGCTGCTCGAGGGCGACGAGGCGGCGCAGGCTGTCGCGCAGCGCGCCCGATTCATTGCTGGAGATCGCGCCCGAGGCGATGCCGGCGTCGATGCGCTGCTGAAGCTCGGCGGTCTGCTGCCCGCTGCCGGTCCAGGGCTCGGCCGCGGCCGGCGCGGCAAGCGCCAGTGCCGACAATGCGGTCATGCTCATCAAGATGGTTTTCATGGATCTGCTCCTGGTTCCCCGGGTGCGTAAGGGAGGTTTGCACCCTGGTGCCCGACGGGTCCGACGATGGATGGGATGAGGTCGCGGATTCCGACGAGACACATAGCGCCCCGCACCATTGCGATGTGCGGTTTCACCACAACAAGTGGGAATTAGGGCACATGTATTCAAGCTATTAATTCCCCCGATAAATAATACGGCGATCGGGGCTCAGCTATTAGTTGCAGGTAGTTTGCATCATTTTGCCGTAAAAGCGTCACGAACGTGACGTTGAGCTACGGAAACCCGCACCCGGCTCCCGGCGTTGGGGCAGCATGAGAATTGCACTCGCGCTCCTGCTCGCGGCAGTCGGCGGCTGCGTCCCGGCGGTCGAGGCGCCGCCGCCCGCGGCTGAGACGATCGCGGGGCGGCCGGCCATGCCCGGCTTCGACGCGGCCGCGGTGCGGGCCGCCGTCGAGGCGGATGCCGCGGCGCGGCTGGGCGCGGAGGCGGTGCGCTTGGCGGCGGCGGCTTCTTCCTCGATCCTCGTCACCCATCACCAGGGATTGCCGCGGCCGGTGCGGAATGCGGACGGCAGCTGGGGCTACGAGCCTCCCGGAGCCAATGCGATGATCCGAACCGGGTCGGCCTGGAGCGGCTGGACGGGCCGCGATCGGCGCGCCGTCCCGCCCGCCAGGGCGGCGGAGATCGAGCGCATCCTCGCCGATCCCGCCTTCTGGGCGGAACCGGACTATGTGCCGCCGGCCTGCACCGACGCCGGCGCGCGGCGGCTGGTCGTGCGCCATGCGGGCCGCGTCACCGCGCGCCAGCAAGGCTGCGGCGGAGTCGGCCTCACGGGGCGGCTGTGGGAGCTCGTCTACCGCGGGCCGGTCTGAGCGGCGGCCACGCTGCGCCTTGTCGAAGCGCCCGCTCTGCCTCTAGGAGCCGCGAAGGGTACAGGGAGCGACAGGATGAAACTCGACAGCAGCATCGCCGCGGTGGTGACCGGCGGCGCGTCCGGCCTCGGTGACGCGACGGCGCGGGCGCTGGCCGCGCGCGGCGTGCGCGTCGCTTTGTTCGACCGCGACGCCGACAAGGGCGAGCGGGTGGCCGGCGAGATCGGCGGCGTCTTCGCGCAAGTCGACGTGACTTCGGACGAGGCGGTCGACGCCGGCTTCGCCCGCGCCCGCGAGGCGCACGGGCAGGAGCGGATCCTGGTCAATTGCGCGGGCGTCGCCAACGCGATGAAGACGGTCGGCCGCGACAAGGCGACCGGCGAGCCGCGGGCCTATCCGATCCACCAGTTCGAGCTGGTCGTGCAGATCAACCTGATCGGCACCTTCCGCTGCCTTGCCAAGTCGGCGTTCGGCATGGCGAGCCTCGAGCCGCTCGAGGACGGCGAGCGCGGAGTCATCGTCAACACCGCCTCGGTGGCCGCGCAGGACGGGCAGATCGGCCAGGCGGCCTATGCGGCCTCCAAGGCCGGCGTGCTCGGGATGGCGCTGCCGGTGGCGCGCGACCTGATGAGCGAGGGGATCAGGGTCAACACCATCCTGCCGGGCGTCTTCGAGACGCCGATGGTGGCGATGATGCCGCAGAATGTGAAGGACGCGCTGGCGGCGCAGGTGCCCTTCCCGAAGCGGCTCGGCCAGCCCGAGGAATATGCGCGGCTCGCGCTGTTCATGGCCGAGAACGGCTATCTCAACGGCGAATATGTGCGGCTCGACGGGGCGATCAGGATGGCGCCGCGCTAACGGGTTCCTCCCCATGCGGGACGCATGGGGAGGGGGACCATGCGAAGCATGGTGGAGGGGTAAAGGCGCGGCCTGCGGGTCCGGCGCGCTCCATCCCTCAGCCTGCGCCTTCTACCCCTCCACCACCCTTTCGGGTGGTCCCCCTCCCCATCTTCAATGGGGAGGAATTAGGCACCGCCTCGCCACCGCGGCATTTCACGCTCCCCGATCGCCGTTTCGACCGCGGCAGACGCCAGCAGCCGCGTCGAATCGAGGATCGGCAGGGGCGAGACCTCCGCCGTGACCAGCAACGGGATTTCGGTGCAGACGAGGGCGACGGCGTCGCAGCCCCGCGCCGCCAGCCTGTCGATGATGGCGACATAGGCGGTGCGGGATTCCTCGGTGAAGACGCCAAGGCAGAGCTCGTCGAAGATGATGCGGTGGATCAGGGCGCGCTCCTCCGCGTCCGGAATCTCCCAGCCGATGCCGCGCCGGCCGAGCGCGCCGGGATAGACCGGGCCGGTCATCGTCCATTCGGTGCCGAGGATCCCGACCTTGCCGAAGCCGCGCCGCTCCGCCTCCGCCGCGACCACCTCGCCGATGTGGAGGCAGGGCAGAGCGAAGGGCTCGCCCGGCGATTCCAGCGCGATATGGGCGGTGTTGTCGGGCAGGACGAAGAAATCGGCGCCGGCGGCGGCGAGCCGCTCCGCGTCGGCCGCGAACAGGCCGCGCAGGAAGGGGAGGTCGCCGCGGTCCCACGCGTCCAGCGCATGGTGCATGGCGATGCCGGTCATCGTGATCTGGGGGTGGTCGTGCGGGCCGAGGCGGCGCACCCCCTCCATCCAGCAGGTGCGGTAGCAGAGCGTCGCGCCCTCGGCGCTGTGGGCGAGGATGCCGACATGCTTCATGCGCGCCATGCTGGCGGACCGCGGCCGCCCGGGCAAGACCGCCTGCTTTGCACCGGCCGCGGACCCGGCTAAGCGCGGGACATGCGGCAGGCGGGCGGGACGATCGAGATCGGGACGAAGGGCCAGGGCCTTGCCGAGATCACGAGCGAGGTCGCGCGCTGGGTCGCCGCGCAGGGGATGGACGAGGGGCTGCTCACCCTGTTCTGCCGGCACACCTCCTGCTCGCTGCTCGTCCAGGAGAATGCGGCGCCCGCGGCGCGGGCCGATCTCGAGCGCTTCTTCGCGCGGATCGCGCCGGAGGGCGGCGGCTACGCGCATGACGACGAGGGGCCGGACGACATGCCGGCGCACATCCGTGCCGCCTTGACCCAGGTCCAGCTCTCGATCCCGCTCCAGTCCGGCCGGCTCGCGCTCGGCACCTGGCAGGGCATCTATCTGTTCGAGCACCGCCGCGCGCCGCACCGCCGCGCGATCGCGCTGCATCTGATCGGGGAATGAAGGGATGAGCCTCGATTCCGTCCGCGCCGATCTGGCCGCGCGCGCGCCGGACCTGCCGATCATCGAGGTCGAGGAGAGCACGGCGACGGTGGCCGAAGCGGCCGCGGCGCTCGGGGTCGAGCCGGCGCGGATCGCCAAGACGCTGGCGGTGCGCGCGGGGGCGGAGACCTTCCTGCTGGTGACGCGCGGCGATGCCCGGCTCGACAATCAGAAGAGCAAGGCGCGATTCGGGGCGCGGCCGCGCATGCTCGGGCCGGAGGAGACCCTGGCGCTGACCGGGCATCCGGTGGGGGGCGTCTGCCCGTTCGGGCTGGCGACGCCGCTGCCGGTCTATTGCGACGTCTCGCTCAAGGCGTTCGACATCGTCTATCCGGCGGCGGGATCGCTGACGAGCTCGGTGCGCGTCGCGCCGGGGCGGCTGGCCGAGCTGGTGTCGTCGGGCTGGGTGGACCTTTGCAAAATGCCGGAATAGCGCGGCTTTCATAGCCCGGCCGTTCTGGATATGCTTGCTGCATTGACCCTGTGCGGGGGCGCCCGGGGCTGATTCGATGGGAAGGAACAGGGAGATGAACATGATCAACGCACTGCGCCTGGGGGGCGCGCTCGCCGCCGCCGCCTTGCTGGCGGGCTGCACGCCGAGCGTGTCGAGCCTCGATTGCTCCGAGATCGCCGACCAGGCCAAGAGCGCGGGCGAGGGCCAGGCGATCCGCTTGAGCGAAGTGCGCAACGTCCGCGAGGAATCGCGCTCGGAGCGCGAGGCGCGCTGCGTCGGCCAGGCGACCTGGAGCGACAACAGCACCAGCGACGTCTATCTGCGCGCCTACGCGGCCGACAACGGCACGATGGTCGAATATCGCAACATGCCCTACGAGACGCCCGCGGCCCAATAAGGGCGCGCGGCGGTAAGGTTATGATAACCGCCGGCGATTATCCTCGTCGGCGGTACGCGACCGGGGGGGCGGGAACGAGCGATCGTTTCCGCCTCTTTTCTTTTCAGACGAGACGCTCCGCTTCCCCCCGGACAATCGGCGGCCGGGATGCGTTAACCAAGACCGTCAAGCTTTCGTCAACGCCTCGGGGCGCAGAGCGAAGCGGCAGGTCGGCCCGGTTCGCCGGCAACCGGCCTGCCCCTCGAGTCGCGTATCGAGGGCGGGGCCGGTCCCTTCCGGGGGCTGGCCCCGAACATTTTCAGGGGGCGCCCGCGCTCAGAGCGGGATCTCGGTCGTATATTTGACCTGGCGCAGGGCGAAATTGCTGGCGGCGTTGGCGACCGAGGGGTGGGCGAGGACGCCGCGCATCACGAAGCGGTCGTAATCGGCGACGTCGCGGACCGAGATGCGCAGCAGATAGTCCCACTCGCCGGACATCGCATAGCATTCGACGATCTCCTCGCGCGACTGGATGAAGTCCTCGAAATCGGCGCGCGCCTCGACGCTCTGGCGGGTCATCCGCACCTGGCAGAGCACGTTGACCGGCCGGCCGAGCCGCTCGGCGTCGGCGAGCCGCACCGCCTTGCCGAGCACGCCGGCCGCCTCGAGGCTCCTGACCCGCCGCCAGACCGAGGCGGCCGAGGCGCCGACCCGTTCGGCGATCGCGGCATGGCTGAGCGCGGCGTCGCGCTGGAGCTCGCGAACGATCTTGCGGTCGACCGCGTCGAGTTGAACGGTTTCTTTCATAAATCACCCAATAGATGAACGATGCATCCAAATCCAGCCGGTTTGCGGGCGATTCTGATAGGCAATGACGGCGATCTTGCGCTATGTCCGCGGTGCGTTCATGGCCAGGAACCGGAGCGCAGGAGGCTGAAATGGCGGACGGTTTCATGCTCGACGGGGCCCCGCTGTTCGACCGGCTGGAGGAGCAGAAGGCCGATTCGCTCCTGAACCTGATCGCGCTCTGCGACGCCGATCCGCGGCCGGACAAGATCGACGTCGGCGTCGGCGTCTATCGCGACGCGGCGGGGAGGACGCCGATCCTGCGCGCGGTCAAGGCGGCCGAGCAGCGCCTGTGGGAGAGCCAGGAGACCAAGGCCTATCTGGGCTCCAGGGGCGACGCGCGCTTCACGGCGCTCGTCAAGCCGATCGTGTTCGGCGCGGCGGGCGCGGCGGACGAGAGGATCGTCGGCGTCCAGACGCCCGGCGGCTGCGGCGCGCTGCGGCTCGGCGCCGACCTCATCTCCAAGGCCAATCCGAAGGCGCGGATCTTCGTCGGCCAGCCGACCTGGCCCAATCACGGGCCGCTGATCGAATGCGCCGGGGTCAGGATGGTGCCGCATCCTTATTACGACCGCGACAGCCGCCTGATCCGCTTCGACGAGATGATGAAGGCGCTGGAGGGCGCGGTGGCGGGCGACCTCGTCCTGCTCCACGGCTGCTGCCACAATCCGACCGGGGCGGACCTTTCGCTCGAGCAGTGGCGGGCGGTCGCGGAGCTGGTCGCGCGGCGCGGCCTCGTGCCGTTCGTCGACCTCGCTTACCAGGGCCTCGGCAACGGGCTCGAAATCGACGCCGCCGGGACGCGGCTGGTCGTCGAGGCGGCCGAGCAGGCCCTGGTCGCGCAGAGCTGCGACAAGAATTTCGGAGTCTATCGCGAGCGCACCGGCAATCTGTTCGTCAAGGCGGCGAGCGCGCGCCAGGCCGAGATCGTGATGGGCAATCTCGTCCAGCTGGCGCGCACCATGTGGTCGATGCCGCCCGATCACGGCGCGGCGGTGGCGCGGATCGTGCTCGACGACCCTGGGCTGCGCGCCGACTGGCGGGCCGAGCTCGACGAGATGTGCGCGCGGATCAGGAGCCTGCGCGCCCGGCTCGCCGCCTATGACGAGCGGCTCGCCTATATCGACGAGCAGAACGGGATGTTCTCGATGCTGCCGCTGAGCGAGAAAGCGGTGCTGGAGCTGCGCGCGGAGCGCGGCATCTACATGGCGAATTCCGGCCGCTTCAACGTCGTCGGCCTGTCGGACGGCAATGTCGACCTGTTCGCCGCGGCGGTGGTGGAGAAGATGGATGGCTGAGGCCCCGTTCGCCGAGCCGCCGTTCGCCGAGACAGGCGCGCGCGCGGGCGCACCCGAACCCGCCTTCGACTGGCGCCGGATCGCCTGGCTCGTCCAGGTCAGCCGGGCGATGGACCGGCTCGAGGAGGAAAGGCTCGTCCCCGAGAAGAAGGTGCTCTACCAATTCTCCGCGCGCGGCCACGACATGGCCCAGATCCTGCTCGGCGCGCGCCTCACCCACCGCCGCGACGCCGCCTGCGGCTATTACCGATCCCGCCCGCTGCTGCTCGCATTGGGCGTGCCGCTCGAGGAAGCGCTCGCCTCGGGAATGGGGCGCGAGGGCGGCTATTCCAACGGCCGCGACATCGGCGTCGTCTTCAATTATCCGAACCCGGACGGCTGCCCGGCGCTGCCGATGTCGGGCGGCGTCGGCGCGCAATATACGCCCACGGTCGGCTGGGCGCATGCGATCGAATATCACCGCAACATCCTCGAGGACCGCTCCTATGAGGGCGCGATGGCGGTGGTGCTCGGCGGCGACGCCTCCTGCGCGACCGGCGGCTTCTGGGCCTCGCTGACCATCGCGACGACGCAGAAATTGCCGATGCTTTTCTACGTCGAGGACAATGGCTTCGGCATCTCGGTTCCGTCCAGCTTCCAGACACCCGGCGGCGACATCGCAGCGAATCTCGCCAGCTTCAAAGGCCTCGCCATCTTCTCGGGCGACGGCACCGACCCCGTCGAGGCGGCGCGGCTGATCGCGGCGGCGACGGAGCATGTCCGCGCGCGCAACGGCCCTGCCCTGCTCCGGCTGACGGTGCCGCGGCTGCAGGGGCACAGCTTCCAGGACACCCAGGCCTACAAGCCCGAGGCTCTGGTCCGCGACGAATGGGCGCGCGATCCGCTGCCCAAGCTGAAGGCCCATCTCGTCCCTGCCGCGATGAGCGAGGCGGAATGGGAGCGGACCGAAGGCGAGGCCCTGGCGGCGGTCGAGGCGGCGCGGGCGGAGGCGGAGGCGCGCGGCGTCTCGCAGCCCGAGCAGGTGCTCGACCACGTCTTCTACGACGGCGAGATGCAGCAGCTCGGCGGGCAGTGGACCCGCGGCTACGGCGCGCCGCGCAGCCACGAGGACCCGCGGCCGGAGGGCCAGCGCATCAACATGGTGACCGCGATCCGCCGCACGCTCGACCGCGAGCTCGAGATCAACCCGCGCGTGCTCGTCTTCGGCGAGGATGTCGGGCCCAAGGGCGGCGTCCATGCGGTGACGCTCGGGCTCCAGGACAAATATGGCGTCCAGCGCGTGTTCGACACCAGCCTCAACGAGGAGGGGATCATCGGCCGCGCGGTCGGCATGGCGCTCGCCGGGCTGATGCCGGTGCCGGAGATCCAGTTCCGCAAATATGCCGAGCCGGCGACCGAGCAAATCAACGATTGCGGCACGATGCGCTGGCGGACCAACAACCGCTTCGCCGCGCCGATGGTGCTGCGCATCCCCGGCGGCTTCTTCAAATGCGGCGATCCCTGGCACAGCCAGACCAACGAGGTGCAGTTCGTCCACAATCCCGGCTGGCTGGTGGCGGTCCCGTCGAACGCGGAGGATGCGGTCGGGCTGCTGCGCACGGCGCTGCGCGGCAACGACCCGACGTTCTTCTTCGAGCATCGCGGGCTTCTCGACACGAAGGAAGCGCGGCGACCCTATCCGGGGGATGACTACATGATCCCCTTCGGCGTGGCCAACGTGGCGCGCGAAGG
>JAXDPC010000202.1:0-3463 GCA_034668525.1 Sphingomonadales bacterium | reverse complement strand
GCGGGGAACGGCCGAGGAAATGTGGCGCCCGCTTAGTCCCGCCCGCGCGGCGGGGCAACCGTCACCCGCCTTTTTTGGCCGTCAGCGGCGCGGATTGCGCGCGCGCGCGACCGGGCGGCCCGCGAGGCGCCGGACGAGGTCGGTCCAATGGTCGATATTCTCGTAGAAGGCCCGGACCGGGAAACGCTCGTTCAGCCCATGCGCGCGCTGGTCGTCGGGGATCACGCCCCAGCCGCCGTTGACGCTGTAGACGGGCACGCCGCGGGCGCGGAAGAAAAGGGCGTCGGTCGCGCCGGTCGCCATGGTCGGGACGATCGGCACGCCCGCATGGCGGGCGTGGACGGCGGCGGTGAAGGCGTCGAGCACGTCGGCGCGCAGCGGCGACGGGTCGGTCGGCTGCGCCTGCTCGATCGGCTCGACGACGACGTTGGAGGGAGCCGCGAGGCCGCGCAGCGTCGCCAGCACCGCCGCCGGGTCCTCGCCCGGGAAGATCCGGCAGTTGACCGTCGCCGTCGCGCGCTGCGGCAGCGCGTTGTCGGCGTGGCCGCCCTCGAGCCGGGTGGCGACGCAGCGCGTCCGGGTGGTCCCCGCCTCGGTCTCGCTCGACTCGATGATGTCGGCGGCGGCGCCGTCACTCTCGTCGGCCAGCCACCGGTCGATCGCGGCGGCGAGCGCCGGCTCCGCGGTGCGGGCGCGGTTGCGGAAGTAAGCGCGGGTGGTGTCGTTGAGGCGCGGCGCGAAGCGGTGCGCCTCGAGCCGGCCCAAGGTGTGGGCGAGGTCGTAGATCGCATTGTCGGCCCGCGGCCGCGAGCTGTGGCCGCCTCGGTTGCGCGCGGTGAAGGTGAAGCTCTGGTAGATCTTCTCCGAAGTCACGAACTCGAAGCCCACCGCGGTGCCGTCGCGAAGGAAAGCGCCGCCGCCGCCGTCGGCATTGAGTCCGAAATCGACCTGCGTAAGGTCGATCCATTCGGCCGCGGCGCGTTCGGCGCCCTGCTGGGCGGTCTCCTCGTCACCGGTGAACAAAAGGATGATGTCGCGGTCGGGCCGGAAGCCCTGGGCGCGCAGGCGCAGCAAGGCGGTCGTGACCGCGACCACGCCCTGCTTGTCGTCGCTCGTGCCGCGGCCGTAGAAATAGCCGCCTTCCTCGATCAGCTCGAACGGGTCGCGCTCCCAATCCTCCCGCCGCGCCTCGACCACGTCGAGATGCGCCAGGATCAGGATCGCCTTGCGCCCCGACGGCCGCGCCGCCGGCCAGCGGACCACCATCGACTGGGTGTCGCCGTGCGGGTGGACCTGGATATCCGTTATCCCCGCCGCCTCGAACTGCCCGCGCAGATAGGCGACGAGCTCGCCCATCCGCCCTCGCCCGGCGACGGTCGGGGTCTCGACCGCGCGCTCGTAAATCTCCCGTCCCTTGGCGTGCCACGGATCGGACGGCGGCTGGCCGGCGGCGGCCGTCGCGGCGAGGGCGACGGCGAGGAGCAGGATACGCATGAGGCGTCCTTTCCGGCGGCGGGAGGGCCGCGTCAACTCTCGCCATGGCCGAGCGCGAGATAGTCCTGCGACTGCATCTCGATCAGGCGCGAGGCCGTCCGCTCGAACTCGAAGGCGCCGTCGCCCTGCGTGTAGAGTTGGTCCGGCTCCGCGTCGGCGGCGGCGAGGAGCTTCACCTTATGCTCGTAAAGCGCGTCGATCAGGGTGACGAAGCGCGCCGCCTCGTTCCTCTTCTCGGGGCCCAGCTTCGGGATTCCCACCAGGATCACGGTATGGAAGCGCCGCGCGACGGCGAGATAATCGGGCGCCCCGCGCGGTTCGCCGCACAGCCGCCTGAACGAGAAGACCGCGACGCCCTTGAGGCTCTTGGGCACGTGCAGGGTGCGGCCGCCCTGGACCGGAATGTCTTCGGAAGGAACGTTCGCGCGGTCCTCGGGCGGATAATCGGTGAGGCGGAAGAAGGCGGCGCTGAGCGCCTGCGTCGCCTCGGGCCCGTTCGGCACGTACCAGGTCGGGAAGCCGCCGAGCCGCTCCAGGCGGTAATCGGTCGGCCCGTTCAGCGGCACCACGTCGAGCGCGCGCTCGACCAGGTCGATGAAGGGCAGGAACAGCTCGCGGTTGAGGCCGCCGAGATAGAGATCGCGCGGCGGGCGGTTGGAGGTGGTGATCACCGTCACCCCCTCCTCGAGCAGGCGCGAGAAGAGGCGCGACAGGATCATCGCGTCGGCGCTGTTGTTGATAACCATCTCGTCGAACGCCAGCAGGCGCGCCTCGGCGGCTATCGCGCGGGCGACCGGCGGGATCGGATCGCCCTCCTCCTTCGCCCGCTCCTGGCGAAGCCGTTCGTGCACTTCGAGCATGAACTCGTGAAAGTGGACCCGGCGCCTGGGCTCGGCCGCGATCGCGCAATAAGCGAGGTCCATCAGCATCGACTTGCCGCGCCCGACGCCGCCCCAGAGATAGACGCCCCGCGGCGCCGGCCCCTCCTGTCCGAACAGGCGCGAGAGGAAGCGCCCCTTCGGCTTCGGCGCCAGCTCCGCGGCGAGCCGGTCGAGCACGGCCACCGCGCGCTTCTGATCTTCGTCGGGCCTGAGCTCCCCCGCCGCGAGCAGAGCGTCGTACCGCTCGGCCACTGCGGTCACGACGGCTTCAGCCCCTTGCGCAACGTTCCCGACCAGGAAGCCACCGTTTCGTCTCCCTGGACGACGAGGCCGCGCATGAAGACGAGCCGCTTGGTCTCGCGGAGCAGCTCGACGGTGGAATCGAGCGGCCGGCCGAGGCGCGCCGGCGACAGGAATTGCGCCGAAAGGTCGAGCGTGACCGAATAAGCGATGTCGGCGCCTGCCAGATGGCCGCCGGCGAACATCGCCATGTCGATGAAGGTGAGGATCGCCCCACCATGGGCGACGTTGCCGAGATTGCTCTGCCGCAACCCGGGAAACATCCGGCACCGCGCCCGCCCCTCGCCCTCGCCGCGGACCAGCAGCCTGCCGATGGTGGCGTTGAAGCGGTCCTCCTCCTCGATCTCCCAGGTCCACCAGCCGGGATGCTCGGGATCGGGCGCGTGGCGGATGCGGGGGTGGATGGTGCGCGTCAGACCGCCCGCTCCACCAGCAGCTTCTTGGTCTCCGCGATCGCCTTGGCGGGGTTGAGGCCCTTGGGGCAGACGTTGGCGCAGTTCATGATCGTGTGGCAGCGATAGAGGCGGAACGGGTCCTCGAGCTCGTCGAGCCGCTCCTCGGCAGCGGCGTCGCGGCTGTCGGCGAGCCAGCGATAGGCCTGGAGGATGATCGCCGGCCCCAGGAAGCGGTCCGAGTTCCACCAATAGCTCGGGCAGGAGGAGGAGCAGCAGGCGCACAAGATGCATTCGTAAAGGCCGTCGAGCTTCACCCGGTCTTCGGGCGACTGGAGCCGCTCGGTCGACGGGATTGGCGTCTTCGTCTTCAGCCACGGCTCGATCGAGGCATAT
>JAXDPC010000201.1:0-4764 GCA_034668525.1 Sphingomonadales bacterium | reverse complement strand
GCCGCCCGGCCGGCGGCGCGGCGGAGGATGGGGAGCCCGGCGCAGGCGCGGTCGCGGCCAAGCTGCGTTTCGAGGCGGCGGTGGCGGCGGTCGGCACCGGCCTCAGCGACATCTTGTGGCGGGTGGTCTGCGCCGGCGAGGGCATGCGCGACGTCGAGCGCGCGCTCGGCTGGCCCGCCCGTGCCGGCAAGCTCGTCCTCTCCCTCGCGCTCGACCGGCTCGCCGACTTCTACCGCATCCGCTGAGCGCGCCGTCAGGTCTCGCGGCCGTCGCCCACGCCGTCGCCGTCGCCGCCGCCGCGGATGTCGGCCGCGAAGCCCGGTGTCGGCTCCCCGGCCGTCTGCGTCGTCTGCCGCTCGGCGCGCTGGGCGTCGTCCTTGCGGGCGACCATCGAGCGCAGCCGCACCATGTCGCGAAGGGCCGAATACCAGAAGGGCGCGCCGAGGCTGAGCAGGGCGGCGGTCAGCAGGATGCCGAAGATGCGAAGGGGGATGCGCGTGGACTTGCCGCTCCCTTCGTTCCAGCCCTGCACCCAATCGTCCCACGAGACCGGGAGGGAGATCAGCCCGAATTGCTCCAGCGCGCTGACTCCGGATTGCTCGATCGCCGAATCGAGCGAAGTGGGCGGGGCGGGGGCCTGCGGCGCAGGCGCAGTCTCCGGCGCCGGCTGGGCGTCCGCTGGGGACGCCGTGTTGGCGGCTTGTTCAGAGGAGGCATCGCCTGAAGGTTCGGTCCCCGCCGCCGGCCCGGACCGCGGCTCGGCGGGGACGGCTGCGGCCCCCTCCGCAGCGGGTTGCCCGGCGCCAGTGACGGCGGCGGGCGCCGGGCCGCCGGCCCGCTCGATCGCCGCGGCGACCAGCCGGTTGCGCAGATCGTCGTCGACCGAAAGCCGGTTGAGCAACGAGATCGAATCCAGCTGGAGGAAGAAAGCGAGCACGATCGCCACTCCCGCCGTCACCAGCCGGATGCGGGACGTGAACAGGTCGGAGACCCGGTCGATCGACTGGTCGAACCAGCTGTTCAATTTGCTGAGGAAGTCGCTCGCGGCATGCTCGAGCATGGCCATGTTGAGGCGCGCGCTGTGGCTGAGCTCCGGATGCCGGCGCTCCAGCTCGGTGACCGCGTTGCGTACCCGCGCCAGCACCTCGTCCGGCTTGGCGATGCCGTTGGCGGCGAGCGACCGCCTGATCTTGTCGCGCAGCGCCTCCTCGTCGGTCGCTTCGTCGTCGCTGGCGCGGTCGGCATCGCCATTGGCCGCGAAATCGAGGATCAGGCTCACCAGCTCCTCGCGGTGGATGACCGGAGCCAGGCGGTGGCCGCCGATCGCCGCCGGGGGCGCGACCAGCGGATTGCGCAGGAGATGGTCGGACAGGCGATGCGCCTCGGCGGGAGTGAATCCGCGATCGAGCAGGGCCAGCAGCCGGGCGATGCCGATCTTGAGGGCGCGGCCGCGCAGGTTGAGCACCGCCGATCCGAGCAGCTGGGTCACCATCGTGACGGCCATGCTCATGATCAGCATGACCAGCGAAAATCCGACCAGGACGTCGAGCGTTTCGAGCATCTGCCCCCCCAAGGTGGAACGCGTGAACGCGACTTCAGAACGACGGGGCCGAGGCTAGGCCGACCGGGGGCGAGGTCAAGCGGGATTGCATCCATTCCCAAGCGGCTGCCAACCGGGCCGCTTGAGCGGGCGCGCGGTCTCGGCTAGGTTTCATCCGAAAACCAATTCAGGGGAGAGCAGTCGCCATGATCGTCTATGGATCCTCGCTGTCGCCGTTCGTGCGCAAGGTGCTCGCCTTCGCCGCCGAGAAGGGGATCGAGGTCGAATCGAAGCTGGTCGGGCTCGGCTCGGAGGATCCCGAGTTCCGCGAGGCGAGCCCGTTCGGCAAGATCCCCGGCTTTCGCGACGGCGACTTCGCGATCTCCGATTCGACGGCCATCATCGCCTATCTCGAGGCGATCCGGCCCGATCCGCACCTGATCCCGACCGACGCCAGGGCTCGCGCCCGCGCGATCTGGTACGAGGAATTCTCCGACACGATCCTGTGCGCGTGCGGGGCGAAGATGTTCTTCAACCGGATCGTCGCCCCGAAATTCCTCGGCCGCGAAGGCGATCTCGCCGCCGCGGACGCCGCCGAGCGGACCGAGCTGCCGCCTCTGCTCGACTATCTCGAGGGTCGGATCCCCGAGAGCGGCTTCCTGGTCGAGGACCGGCTGACCCTGGCGGACATCGCCGTGGCCAGCCCGTTCGCGAACCTGCGCCACCTCAGCGTCGCCATCGATCCCGGCCGCTGGCCGAAGGTCACCGCTTATGTCGGAGGAATCCTCGACCGGCCGAGCTTCAAGGCCTGCACCGACCGCGAGACCGCCTTCCTCGAGCGGGCCGCCTAGGGACAGTCACTAGTGACTGTCCCCGCTCCCCGTCCTGGTAACTGTCCCCTGCCGCGTTGACACCCCGGGCGGCGCTGCCTATCTCGCGCGCCGGCCCCTGCCCGATCGTCTAATGGTAAGACTACGGACTCTGACTCCGTCAATCGAGGTTCGAATCCTCGTCGGGCATCCATTCTTTCCGCATCGACGCACAGGCGCCGGCATCGACTCCGGCCAGCCGGGAGCGGGTCAGTGCGCCTCGGGCGGGGCGGGGCGGAACGCGCTCACGATGAACAGTGGGTTTCGGCAGCCGCGCGCGGGCGGGCAGTTGGCCACCCGTCCGGACACGTTGTCGCTGGTGATGATGTCGGAGCCTGCTGCCTGCGCAGGGAGGTTGTCCACCAGGACGATGCCGCTGAGCTCGACCCGTTCGCCGACGCGGACCGGAATGCCCGAGCCGATCGTGCGGGGCCAGACGACGATGGTGGTGCCGCCGCCCCCGCCGCGCCGTTCGAGGGTCGCGCCGCGCGGCCAGACGACGACCACGGTGCCGATCCCAGGCCTGCTCGCGGCGTCGGCGCCGCGCGGCCAGACGATGACCGTGCTGCCACCGCCATCCACGCGCAGGAAGGCGCCGTCGCGGATCAGCGTCCCGGTCAGCCGCGCGTTGTCGGCCGGCATCGGCACGCCGGCTCGGAGCGTCGGGAACAGCAAAGCGGCTTCATTGCCGCCCATCGACCGGCAGGACGCCGGCACGAGGAGCGCGAGGGCGAGGATCGCGCTGCCGAAATAGCCAGGCCGCATGACGTTGGTCCTCCTCTGAATGGCTCCCGCGGTGGCGCTAGCGTGCCGGCGCCGGGCGGAAATCGCGCACGACGATGGCGCGCCCCGAGCAGCCGCGGGGTGCGGGCCGCTGGAGCGCGAGGCCGGAAACGTCGTCCTTCATGCCGCCGATCAGCTCGATCCGCTCGCCGACCCGGACCGGCGCGCTGAGACCGGCGTCGACGGGCCAGATCACCACGACATTGATGCCGGCCTCGCCGCCGTCCCGCTCGCCGCCGCGGCGGACGCTTGCCGAGCGCGGCCAGATGACGACGACGTTACCGCCCCCAGGCCTGGCGGCGGCATTGCCGGTGCGCGGCCAGACCACGATGGTGCTGCCATTGCCGTCGATGGCGAGGCACTCGCCCTGCCGGATCAAGGTCCCTGTCAGTTGCGCGTCGGCAGCGGGGGGCTGGGTGCCGGGTCCAAGCCTGAGGAGCCTGGGTAAGCCGGCATCACCGGCCATAGTCCGGCAGGAAGCCAGCAAGAAGGCTGCAAGGAGAAAGCCCGCGGCTTTCGAACCATGATCGAAGCGCATCGCTCCCCTCCTGCTGTAATCGATGAGGAAGACTTATAGCAATTACGAGACAGGATGACACGCGGAATAAATATTTTCTCTCATCTTGCCTGTTGTAGTGACCCGCCCGAGGATTCGCGGGAAGCCGCGCTTGGAGCGGGGGACAGGAAAGAGGGGACAGTCACTAGTGACTGTCCCCGGTGACGCGTAGTGACTGTCCCCGGTGACGCGACTGTCCCCGGTGACGCGGCCCGCGCCGCGCGCTAAGGCCGGCAGCGTCGGCAGCGGAGGCTGAAGTGGCGGACGAGACGGCATTGCTGCTGGCGCGGGCGCAATTCGCCTTCACGATCTCCTTCCACTTCATCTTTCCGGCCTTCTCGATCGGGCTCGCTTCCTGGCTCGCCGTGCTCGAGGGGCTGTGGCTGAGGACCGGGCGGGAAGCCTATCTCACCCTCTATCGCTACTGGCTGAAGATCTTCGCCATCGCCTTCGCGATGGGCGTCGTCTCGGGCATCGTCATGTCCTACCAGTTCGGCACCAACTGGTCGGTCTTCTCGGACCGCGCCGGGCCGATCGTCGGCCCGCTCATGGCCTATGAGGTGCTGACCGCCTTCTTCCTCGAAGCCGGCTTCCTGGGCGTGATGCTGTTCGGCATGGAGCGCGTCGGAAGGAAGCTCCATTTCTTCGCGACGCTGATGGTCGCCGCCGGCACCCTGATGTCGGCCTTCTGGATCCTGTCGGCGAACAGCTGGATGCACACGCCGACCGGCTGGACGACCAACGCAGCCGGCCAGTTCGTGCCCGCCGGGAGCTGGATCGACATCATCTTCAATCCGAGCTTCCCCTACCGGCTCGTCCACACCGTCATCGCCGCCTATCTCACCACCGCGCTGGTGGTCGGCGGGGCGGGTGCGTGGCACCTGCTAAAGTCCGGTAGGGGAGCCGCGCCGTCAGACGGGACCGACGGTGCCGGCCCGCTGCGCGGCGCGACGAGTCCTGGCTTTGCCGAGCAAAATCAGGCGGTCCGCACCATGTTCTCAATGGCGTTGTGGATG
>JAXDPC010000200.1:0-2934 GCA_034668525.1 Sphingomonadales bacterium | reverse complement strand
CCCCACCAAGGCTCGGCCGAGACGATACCCCTCCACCATGCTTCGCATGGTCCCCCTCCCCATGATTTCATCATGGGGAGGAATTCAGCCCGGCGGCTCCGTGCCTTCCAGCCCGCGCGTGTCGGGGCGGAATCTTTCGTGGCGCGGCAGCGCGTCGCCGGGATCGAACCAGGCGATCCGGCTCGACCAGAAGATGTGGAAGCCGGGCGCGACCTGAGCCGGGTCGTCGAGGGTCGCGACCGAGAAGTCGACCGTCTCCGGCTGATGATCGACCTGCATCAGGAACGGCGTCCCGCATTCGCCGCAGAAGCGCCGGTGTCCGAAGCTCGACGACTTGAACGTGCGGACCTTGTCGCCGCCCCTGGTCCAGACCAGGTCGCCCGCCGGCACGCTCGCGAAGACCATGGCCGGCGCGCCCGAATTGAGCTGGCAGGTCCGGCAGTGGCACCAGCCGGCGTCGAACGGCGCGCTGGCGAGTTCGTAGCGGACGGCGCCGCAGGCGCAGCCGCCGGTCGGGCGCTTATCCATGGCTGCGGCGCTAGAACCGCGGCCGCGGCCGCGTCAATCCCGCCCGCGGCCCATGGACGGGCGAGGCCGCAATCACTATGTCGCTGTCGAACCTTCGGATAGCCGCGCTTGGAACTCCTCCTTTTCCTCTCCGCCATGCTGGCGGGCCTCACCGGCCTGATCACGGGCGACCGCCCGGTCGACCCGCGCCAGATGGAGCGTGCCGCCGTCGCCGCCGCGGCGGTGTCGGAGGAGGCAGCGGCAGTCGAGGCGGCAGCCGATCCTGCGGTCGAGGCGCCCCCGGGTTCGGCGGCGCCGGCGACGGTTCCCGCGGTCGCCGACGAGGCCGCGCCGCGCGGCGCCGCGCAGGTCGACGAGCGCCGCCTCGAATAAGAGCGCGCGGCGATCTTCGCCGCCCGCCGCTCCACCACCGGATTCGCGCGCGTCCGGGCGCGCTCAGACTATGACAGGATTCCCATCATGTTAGGCGGATTTGCCAAAGCCATTTTCGGATCGTCCAACGACCGCTACGTGCGCAATGCGCGCAAGACGGTCGAGAAGATCAACGCGCTCGAGGGCGACATCTCGGCGATGACCGACGAGGAGCTCGCGCGGCAGACCGTCATCTTCCGCCGCCGCCTCGAGGAAGGCGACACGCTCGACGATTTGCTGCCGGAAGCGTTCGCCACCGTCCGCGAGGCGGCCAAGCGGACGCTCGGCCAGCGCCATTACGACGTCCAGATGATCGGCGGCATGGTCCTCCACCGCGGCGAGATCGCCGAGATGAAGACCGGCGAGGGCAAGACTTTGGTGGCGACGCTCGCCGTCTATCTCAACGCGCTCGAAGGGAAGGGCGTCCACGTCGTCACCGTGAACGACTATCTCGCCAAGCGCGACGCCGACTGGATGGGCCGGATCTACCGCTTCCTGGGCATGACCGTCGGCGTGATCGTGCCCAACCTGCCCGATTTCCAGCGGCGCGAGGCCTATCTGGCCGACATCACCTATGCGACCAACAACGAGCTCGGCTTCGATTATCTGCGCGACAACATGAAGTACGACCGCGGCTCGATGGTGCAGCGGCCGTTCCACTACGCGATCGTCGACGAGGTCGATTCGATCCTGATCGACGAGGCGCGCACCCCGCTCATCATCTCGGGCCCGACCGACGACAAATCGGAGCTCTATATCGCGCTCGACCGGATCGTGAAGGAGACGAGCGCGGACGATTACGAATATGACGAGAAGGACAAGCGCGTCCTCCTCACCGAGGACGGCACCGAGGCGATGGAGCGGGTGCTGGAGGCGGAGGGCCTGCTGGTCGGCTCCAACCTCTACGATTACGAGAACACGCAGGTCGTCCACCATCTGAACCAGGCGCTGAAGGCGAACGTCGCGTTCAGGCGGGACATCGACTACATCGTCAAGGACGGCAAGGTCATCATCATCGATCCGTTCACGGGACGCATGATGGACGGCCGGCGCTGGTCCGAGGGCCTCCACCAGGCGGTCGAGGCCAAGGAGGGCGTCAATATCGAGCCCGAGAACCAGACGCTCGCCTCGATCACCTTCCAGAACTATTTCCGCATGTATCCCAAGCTCTCGGGCATGACCGGCACGGCGGCGACCGAGGCGGCGGAATTCTACGACATCTACAAGATGAACGTGGTCACCATCCCGACCAACCAGCCGGTGCGGCGCACCGACGAGGACGACGAATTCTACAAGAACCAGCTCGACAAGTTCGGCGCCATCGCCAAGTCGATCAAGGAGAAGCAATTGCTCGGCCAGCCGGTCCTGGTCGGCACCGTCTCGATCGAGAAATCGGAGCTGCTCTCCGAATTCCTCAACAAGGAGAAAGTGAAGCACGAGGTCCTCAACGCCCGCTATCACGAGCAGGAGGCCCATATCGTGGCCCAGGCCGGCCGCCTCGGCGCGGTCACCATCGCGACCAACATGGCCGGCCGCGGCACCGACATCCAATTGGGCGGCAATATCGACTTCAGGGTCGGCGACGAGCTCGGCGAGATGCCCGAGGGCGAGGAGCGCACCAGAGCGGAGGAGCGCATCCGCCGCGAGGTCGAGGAGGAGAAGCAGCGCGTGCTCGCCGCCGGCGGGCTGTTCGTGCTCGGCACCGAGCGCCACGAGAGCCGCCGCATCGACAACCAGCTGCGCGGCCGCTCCGGCCGCCAGGGCGATCCCGGCCTGTCGCGCTTCTATCTCAGCCTCGACGACGATCTGCTGCGCATCTTCGGCCCGCAGACCATGTTCGCGCGGCTGATGAACAAGAATCTCGCCGACGGCGAGGCGATCATCTCGCCCTGGATCTCCAAGGCGATCGAGACCGCGCAGAAGAAGGTCGAGGCGCGCAACTACGACATCAGGAAGCAGGTCGTCGAATATGACGACGTCATGAACGACCAGCGC
>JAXDPC010000199.1:0-2968 GCA_034668525.1 Sphingomonadales bacterium | reverse complement strand
CGATGAGCGGGGGCCAGTGAACACCGACCTGCGCGCGCCGATCCATGCGAAGGCGCCCGAGTTCGTCGATCAGTCGACCGAGAGCGCGATCCTGGTCACCGGCATCAAGGTCATCGACCTGCTCGCGCCTTACGCGAAGGGCGGCAAGATCGGCCTGTTCGGCGGCGCCGGCGTCGGCAAGACGGTGCTGATCCAGGAACTGATCAACAACATCGCCAAGGGCCACGGCGGCACCTCGGTGTTCGCCGGCGTCGGCGAGCGCACGCGCGAAGGCAACGACCTCTATCACGAGTTCCTCGAGGCCGGGGTGATCGCCAAGGACAAGGACGGCAATCCGACGCCCGAGGGGTCCAAGGTCGCGCTGGTGTTCGGGCAGATGAACGAACCTCCGGGGGCCCGCGCCCGCGTCGCGCTGTCGGGGCTGACCATGGCCGAGTACTTCCGCGACCAGGAAGGCCAGGACGTGCTGTTCTTCGTCGACAACATCTTCCGCTTCACCCAGGCGGGCTCGGAAGTGTCGGCGCTCCTGGGCCGCATCCCCTCGGCGGTCGGCTACCAGCCGACGCTCGCCACCGACATGGGCGCGCTGCAGGAGCGGATCACCTCGACCAACAAAGGCTCGATCACCTCGGTCCAGGCGATCTACGTGCCCGCCGACGATTTGACCGATCCGGCGCCGGCCACCTCCTTCGCCCACCTCGATGCGACGACCGTGCTCAGCCGCGCCATCTCCGAGCTCGGCATCTACCCGGCGGTGGACCCGCTCGACTCCACGTCGCGCGTGCTCGAGCCGCGCACGGTGGGCC
This sequence comes from Sphingomonadales bacterium, assembly GCA_034668525.1. Taxonomy (GTDB): domain Bacteria; phylum Pseudomonadota; class Alphaproteobacteria; order Sphingomonadales; family Sphingomonadaceae; genus Allosphingosinicella. The sequence continues at coordinate 2,162 of JAXDPC010000199.1, read as the reverse complement.
AGGAGCATTACGAGACCGCCCGCGCCGTCCAGGAGACGCTGCAGCGCTACAAGTCGCTGCAGGACATCATCGCCATCCTCGGCATGGACGAGCTTTCGGAAGAGGATAAGCTGACCGTCTCGCGCGCCCGCAAGATCCAGCGCTTCCTCTCCCAGCCCTTCCACGTCGCCGAGGTCTTCACCGGCATCCCCGGCAAGTTCGTGCCGATCGAAGACACCGTCCGCTCGTTCAAGGCGGTGGTGAACGGCGAATATGACCACCTGCCCGAGAATGCCTTCTACATGGTCGGCGGCATCGAGGAGGCGGTCGAAAAGGCCCAGCGGTTGGCGGCGGAGGCCGCGTAGACATGCTGCACTTCGAGCTCGTCACTCCGGAGCGTCTCGTGCGCTCCGAGGAGGTCTACATGGTCGTCGTCCCCGGCAGCGAGGGCGAGTTCGGCGTGCTGGAGGGCCACGCGCCTTACATGTCGACGCTGAAGAATGGCGACATCGCCATCTACCGGACCGGAATGAACGACACGCCCGAGCGCATCGCCGTCGAGGGCGGCTTCGCGGAAGTCAGCGCCGCGGGCCTCACCGTGCTCGCCGAAAAGGCCGAAATTCCCGACTAGAGGATGAAGTCGCCCGCCACGATGGTCGGCGTCATCACGACGACGTGGAAGTCGGCGCTGCCGTTGCCGTCGACGTCGGCGAAAATCTGGACGCGGTCCGGCCCCTGCACGGCGCGAAGCTCGCCCGCATGGCCTGAAAAGGCGGCGGCGCCGACCCATGTGAAGGCCTCGTTCGCCGCCGTCCCCCAGACGGCGTCGATCCCGGAAAGGTCGATCCGGTCCTCGCCCGATTTGAAGTCCGCGACCGTGTCGGGCGCATATTTCTTGCCGTCGGAGCGATGGGCATAGGTCTGGCTGTCGCCGAGCGAGGAGAAGACGAAGACGTCGGCGCCGCTGCCGCCCAGGAGACTGTCCACCCCGCGCCCGCCGGCCAGGCTGTCGCCGCCGGCGCCGCCCTCGAGCCGGTTGGCAGCCTTGTTCCCAACCAGGATGTCGTCCCCGGCCCCGCCTCGCCCATTCTCGATGAGGGCGCCCTGCGCGATCGAGATGTTCTTCGTCAGGCCGGCGGCATCGCTGAACGCGCCTTCCGCAAGATCGATGCGCGAGGGCGTCGAAAAGCCCGACAGATCGAGCGTGTCGCGACCGCCCGCGTCCCAGATCGAGAAGACGCGCACATTCGGCAGGCTGAGGTCGAAGGAGGCGCGGCCCGCCGTCGAATTGAAGCCGTAGACCGTGTCTCCGGTGCGCGTCTCCATGTTGGCGCCGTAGAGCAGCTGGAGCGCCGCAACGTCATGCAGCAGCGGCGTCGCGGCCCACCAGGTCGTCCCGCCGATCTGGTGGACGGCCCCGGTCGCGGCGGCAGCCCAATAGGACATCACCGTATATTGGTTGCTGTCCTGCTCATATTCCGCCCCGTTCTCATAATCGGGAGCGCTGTCCCCATTATAAGCCCCCGGATGGGCGAGTCCGACCGCGTGCAACGCCTCGTGCATCAGCTTGCGCGGATTGGATTCGCCCTGGGTCCAGCCGCCCTGCACGTTGGCCCGGTAGAGATTGACGACCACGTCGTCGCCCCAGATCCGATCGAATTCGGGCAGGGCTTCGATCGAGTAATTTGTCGCCGCGCCCCAAAAGGGCACCGTCGACCCGTTGACGTTGTAAAAACCGATGCGCGAATTGGCGGGCCCCGGCGCCTGGCCGTTGTCGGAAACTTGCGCGAAAGTGATGTCGGCCACGTCCGAAATGAGCTGGAACACCCACGCCAGCGCCTGGCGCTGGTCGGCCGAGAACGGGCTGAAATTGGGCCACGACTGGCCCAGATGCGGCGCCGGCGCGCCATAGAAAGCATAGGAAATCGGCGCTTGCGTGGTCCATGCTATGCCGGGGCGGATCAGATGCGCCGCGATTTGGTTGACCGTCCAGACAGGCTTGGGCATTCGATCCGCCCCTCGGCTCGCAGCGCGGTCGAAAGCCTATCATGTCAGCCGCTTATGGCAACGGGTCGTGCGCGCCGAACGCCCCCGGGGATCGCTCCCCGAGGGCGCTCGCATCTTCCGCGCCGCCTCAGCAGCCGCAGTTCCCGCAGCCGCAGGGGTCGCAGCGGCAGGCCTGG
>JAXDPC010000198.1:0-6377 GCA_034668525.1 Sphingomonadales bacterium | reverse complement strand
AAGGGGATCCCGGACCCATTGTCGGCGACGGTCAATGACGTCATCGTATCGAGCGCGTCAAACTCAGTAGTTACTGTAATCCGGTCTGCGTCAGCATCGAGGCTATTCCAAATCAACTCGGACACGGCATCGAGGGGGTTCGTGGCCGCGAAGCGGGTCAGGTGGTGCGCCGTGAGTTCGATCTTATGATGTGTCAACGTTTCACCCAAATCCTCGGTTCGTGCCTGTGGTTAGCTCGATGTGCTTCGGAAATCGAAATCGACGACGTCCAAGCTCTCTAATACGCCGATCTTCGTCTAAGCGCCTCCCCCAGCAGCCGCCTGATCGCCTCCGGCTTCGACGGCTTTGGGTCCGGCTGCGCAGCGATCCAAGCGTCGATCTCGGCCTCCATGTCGTCATAGAGGCGCAGGCCGATCGGCTTGCCGATGCCGGTCTTTGGGCGTCCTCGTCCTCTTTTTTCGCTATCGGGTATTGACCTGCACCTTGTTAGCGGCTATCGAGTATTCGAACCGGAGCAAGGCTGCCACCTTGCTCCGACCCTGACCAACGCAACGCCTTGTGAAGGAGGCGGAGGATGGCTGCTGGGCAGCATAAGGGTTCGCGCGCCTTATCGCTAGGCGGGGGTGGGGATGGTCCTTCGACTGGTGGCCTCGACGAGCTCGGTCTGCTCGGGACGAACGGGGAGCGGGTTTCGCGCCGTGCGCTGCTAGGCGCGGCGGTGGCGTTGCCGGTCCTTCGATACGCCGGTTCGACAGGCTCACCGGCTACTCAGTATGAGCGGACTGGTGATTCTGGAGCGCCGCGCTCTACGTCGGAGTCCACCCCCACCCTGCCCTCCCCCCTCAAGGGGGAGGAGAGATGGCGCCGTGCTCTGGCGCGGTTCGAGGCCGCCGAAGCCGCGGCGGCGGCGCTGGAGGGGCGCGAGGGCGCTACGCATGCGGAGCAGTTCGCGCTCGAGGAGGCTTATGGGGAGCGACTCGACGTCATGTACGCGGCGCTGCGGCGGCTGATGCGGGCGCCAGCGCCGGATCTGGCGGCGCTCGGGAGGAAGATCGTGCTGGCGGTGGATCACGAGGTGGCGACCTTGTGGCGCGGGGAGGCCTGCATGGCGGCGGTGAAGCGGGACGCGCTTCGGCTGTGCGGCGGGTGGGCAAGCGGTCCTTCGAGACAGGCCCTCGACAGGCTCGGTCCTTCCTCAGGATGAACGGAGGGGCCGTCGATCACGAGGTGGGGACCTTGTGGCGCGGGGAGGCTTGCATGGCGGCGGTGAAGCGGGACGCGCTTCGGCTGTGCGGCGGGTGGGCAAGCGGTCCTTCGAGACAGGCCCTCGCCAGGCTCGGTCCTTCCTCAGGATGAACGGAGGGGCGGTGGATCACGAGGTGGCGACCTTGTGGCGCGGGGAGGCGTGCATGGCGGCGGTGAAGCGGGATGCGCTTCGGCTTTGCTGCGGGTGAGAAGTTGGGGACAGTTTGCCAGCAAACTGTCCCAAGGCGCGAAGGCGCGAGAGAAGTAGTTGGGGACAGTTTGCAAGCAAACTGTCCCTGCTCCCTAATGCAGCCGCCGCGGCATGGGCGGGTCGAAGTCGATCGCGCAGCCGTGCGGCGTGAGGCCGAGCGGGTAGGGGACCCCCTCGTCGACGCCGTTGGAGGGCGTGCAGGCGTAGTAGATATCGATGCCCTCAGCCTCCAAGATGAGGAGAATGGGCTCGTCGCTGTCGGAAAGGCTCATGCCGACGGCCAGGACATGGCCGGTTCGACCGTTGCCGAGCGTCAGCGCCTGGATGCGCCGCTCCGTGGTCGGGAGGCCGATCTCATCCAGCGCCGCGCGCACTTCGGCCCAGAGCTGCTCGCTTTTGCTCTCGTCGAGATAGGGCACGAAGAACTTCATCACTCCGCCTCCTCTTCCTTTCCTTCCATCCGCCGGCGCCAGGCTTCGGCATCCGCTTTCGCTTTCTCCTCCCAGAGCCGCTGGGCCTCGGCGTTGCGGCGGAGATATTCGTGATGCCCGGGGTCGCGATTGGGCCCGGGGCCGTCGCGCTCGGGCCAGTGCTGGGATTCGAGCGGCTGGCCCGTCGCGGCGTCCGCGTCATGCTGGCCGAGCGGGGGCAGCGGCGGGCGCTCGGGACCCGCTTCCTCGGCCCAATAGGCCCGGCGCAAATCGCTGAGGAGGAGGCTGACCGGGGTGGCCGCGATGTCGCGGACGTTGCGCCCGCCGCGGGCGAGGCTCTTGAGGAGGTCGGCCGTCTTCTCGCCGAGGCCGGCGAGATCGAGCGCGACCTCGAGCCAGGTGAGCTGGCGCACGCAGAAGTCCGCCTCGACGATCCGGCCGCTCAGGCGCGCGCTGCGCTCGCCGTCGAGCTTGTGCAGATATTTGGTCAGCAGGCCGTCCTGGAATTCCGCCCAGCTTTCCTCCTCGCTCGGCTCGGGAGGCGGAGGCGGCGGCGGCGGGGGCGCGGCCCAGGCGCCGCGGGCGCGGCCGCCGCGGCGGGCCGGCTTGGGATTGCGCTCATGGTAGAGGTCGATCGCCCCGTCCCAGGCGGCCGCGAACGACTGGCCGCTGCCGTGACCGCGCAGCTCCCAGGCGCCGCCGTCCGAGCGGTGGACGGCGAAGGCCGCGTGCTCGACGCTGCCGGTTCGGGCGAGGGCGGCGATGAAGCCGCGCTGGGTGGCGGGCGGCCAGCCGTCGCTGCGCCGGATGCGGCGGTAGACGGGATCGAAATCGAGCAAGGCGTCGATCTCGGGATCGGGATCGCGCTCGCGCGGGGGGCGCGGGGGCTCGGGCGAATCGGGTTGCGTGCTCATCCCGAGCATGAACCATTTGAAACCCTACATTGCAAGAGGGAGTCACCGAAAAGGTTCGTGGGCCTGCGCTTCCTTGCTCCGCGGCGCCGGTTGCGCCTAACAAGGCGGGCGGGATGCGGGGGAAGCGCAGGTGCAGACGAACGCCGTCATCGTCGCGGGGCTGGTCGTCGCCGCGCTCGCCCAGATGCTGGGGCTGCTGATCGGCGGCGCCGGCCATGGCTGGGGGCAGCCCTTCCTGTTCTCGCCGGCTCTGTTCGTCGCTTATCCGGTCGTCTTCCTGCGGCTGCGGGCGCCGGGGACCCTGGCCTGGACCGACGTCGCCCTGCTCGCCGCCGCGGGCGGGCTGGACATGCTGCTCGTCCGCGCGACGCAGGCCGAAGGGACCCGATATTTCGACGCGGTGATGGCGATGCCGCCGATCCCGCATCTGTGGCTGGCGCTCTGGCTGCTGTGGCAGGCGCTGACGGTCAAGATCCTGGTGTCGGGCATCTTCTTCCCGCGCCGCTGAGGCGCGCGCTCAGCGGCAGAGGCGGTCGGCGAGCGCGGCCTGGGGGCTGCCGGGCGCGATCGGGCGCAGGCCGCCGCCCCGGCGCGTCGGCGGGAACACCGGCATCTCGCCGTCGATGATGAAGCCGCGCACGACGCGGCTGCGCCGCCGGGCGCAGTCGATCTGCCACTCCTCGATATGGGTGGTCGAATTGCGGCCGCTGTAATGGAAGTCCCAGCTCACCCAGGCGGTCGGCATGGCGTCGGTGCCGCGCACGCTCCAGCGGTTGTAGAGGAAGGCGGTCTCGCCGAAGCCGTTCTGCCGCCGGTCGAACTCCTGCCAGGCGGACGGGGACGAATCCGCCGGCGCGCTCTGGAGCAGGGACGCGAGCAGCAGGCCGATCATGGCCTACATCAAGGTGGTCGGGCCGCCGGCGAGGATGGCGCCGACCACGCAGGCGAGGCCGAGGGCGATCAGGTTGAAGCGGGTGAAGGTGCCCGCCGCGGCGATCAGGAACAGGATGAGCGCGACGATGAGGAGAATGAGGCTGATCGACATGAGGGCCCTCCACGGCTGAAGCCGCCATTGAGCGCCGATTGCCGCGCGGATGCAAGGGGACAATCGGGGACGGACAATCGGGGACGGTTACGAGTAACTGTCCCCCCCTTCCGGCATGAGCGCGGATGCAAGCCCGGTGCGAACGGGGACAGTTACGAGTAACTGTCCCCAACCGTCCCTTACGCGTAATTGCCCGTCGCGCAGGGGCTGGACGCGCCGCGGCCGTCGGGGCCCCATTTGCGGAAGCCGTGGCTGTCGACGTGGAAGCGCAGGCCCGAATAGAAGCCGAGGCCGGTATTGTAGGCGCTGCCGTGGCTGCGGTGCGCGGCGCAGACCCGGCCGATCATGCCGGCGCGGGTGACGTCGGGCGAGACCGGCGTCAGGTCGACGGCGAAGAACAGGCGGTGGGCGCTGGCCGGCGCGCCGTGCGAGCAGCGGTTGAGGCCCTCGTTGCGGTAGACGGAGAGCGCCTCGACCCTGCCCACGGCGGGCTCGACCTCGTCGCGGACGAAGCGCAGAGTGGTGACGATGTTGGACCATTTGTCCTGCGGCGCGACCTCGAAGCGCTCGGCGCCGCATTCGCGCCAGGAGGAGGAGGTGCGGATCAGCTGCCAGACCGGGATGACCTCGGCGAGGCCCTGGCGGTCGAGATAGTCGCGGAAGGAGCGGACCGCCTCGCGGTTGGCGGGCGAGCGGGCGAGCCAGGCATGATAGTCGGCCTGGCTCTGGCCGGGCGCGGGCGAGGGGACTGCGGATTCGTGGCTGTGCTGCGCGGAGGCGATCGAGGGCGTGAGGAAGGCAAGAGCCGCCAGCGCGGCAAGACCGATCCGTTTCAGCATCGATGATCCCTGTGGTTGGCCGGGCCCGAAGCCCGGTCTGCGACCGCGCTCGCCGCGGTCTCGCTACGCTTGCCGATGGAGATCCCCACCCCGGCTACGTGGTTGTATTTATAGGGAATTCACGCTTAACGCAAGCTGACGCAAGCCATGGTTCCGTCGCTTCAACCCGATTCGGATGCGACTCGGCTGGATTCGGGGCCCCATGACGACCGGGCGTCGCCCACCCGTTCGCGCCGAGCGAAGCCGAGATCCTTCCTTCCACTTCCGGCCTCGGCTTCGCTCGGCGGAGGTCCTCGACTTCGCTCGGACCGAACAGTGATTGAGTCAGCGTGGCGGCGGCTGGACGGGAGCGGGAGGCGTCGCGCCGGGAGCTCCCGGAGGCGGCGTCTCGGGCGGGGGCGGCACCGGCTCCGGGGGCGGCAGCGGCGGGGCGAGCGGGTCGCCGCCGCGCTCGATCACGGCGCAGGGGCTCTCGTTGCCGCCGGGCCCGGCCGAGCCCCAGCGGCGGAAGCTGCGCGTGTCGATGTGGAAGCGGGTGAAGGAATAGAAGCCGAGGCCGACGTCGTACTGGCGCCCGCGCTGGGCGTGGAGCCGGCAGAGGGTCTGGAATAGCTGAAGGCGCGTCACCGGGCGCTGCGGCACCAGGTCGAGCGCGAAGAAGTCGCGATGGGCGCTGGTCGGCGCGCCGCGGGCGCAGGCGTTGAGCGCGGGGTTGCGGTACCCGGAGACCGCCTCGACCGGGCCGAGAGCGGGGCGGATCACGTCGCGTATGTAGCGCAGGGTCTTGGCCATGTCGGGCCAGTGCTGCGGCGGCGGCACTTCGAAGGGCGGCCCGTTGCACTCGCGCCACATGCTGGCGGTGCGGATGATCTGCCAGGTCGGGAGGACGCCGTAGACGCCGGCCGCCTGCTGCCAGCTTTCGAACGACAGCACCGAGGCGCGCCTGCCGGGGCTGGCGGCGTACCAGGCGCGGTATTCGGCCTCCCCCTGGCCCTGCGGGAGCTCCTGGGCGCAGGCCGGCAGCGGGGCGAGCAGGAGCGCGAGGGCGGCGGCGAGGCAGCGGAGCATGGCGCCGCTATAGCAAAGCGCGGCGGGCTTGCACCCCTTCGCCGGAGCAGCCGGCCCGCAGGCCCGGCCCGTCAGCAGTTGGAGACGGGCGCGGCTTCGCTGTTGTAGATCTGGCTGAGATCGCGGCGGTCGCGGACCATCATCGAGGCGATCTCGCTGATGTCCAGGCTGGGCGCGAGGCTCGCGGAAAGAATCGGCTGGTAGCGGTAGTGGACCTCGACGAACATGGTCGCGCCGCCGTCCGCCGCCGTCACCTGCCGGCCGGCGGGGCCGATGCCGGTCATGTTGGTGTTGCCGGTCACGCCGTAGCTGGACGGGCGCGTGCTCGAACCGCGGCAGCGCTGCCAGGTGATCCTGTACTGGCTATTCGTGTTGGGATTGGCCATCGGCTCGAGGTTGGTCAGGATGACCCTTCCGTTGGGATAGAGGTCGAGATTTCCCGCCTGGAGTCCGGCGCCCGTGAGCACGTCGTTGATCTGCGTCTCGCTGATCGTCTTGGCGGCGAGCAGGCTGCCATTGCCCATGCGCGCGGCATGGTCGGCGACGTGGAGGGCAACCTGGCTGACCCGCATCTTGACCGTCGCATAATTGGTGAGCTCCGCGCCGGTCAGGGCGATCAGCAGG
>JAXDPC010000197.1:0-3119 GCA_034668525.1 Sphingomonadales bacterium | reverse complement strand
CGCGACCGCGCGCGCTCCGCCGATCGCGGCGGCGCCGCCGACCGCCACCGCCGCTCCCGCGCCGACCACCGTTCCGACCGCCGCGCCCGCGCCGAGCTGCGGAGCGCCCGAGACCAGGCCCGAAGCGATCGAGGGGCCGAAGATGCCGAGCCCGAACAAAGCGAGGCTGGCGAGCATCAGCGACACGGCCTGCTCGAGATCGGGCTCCTGTCCCTGGAGCGAGTTGGTGAACTCCGAGAAATAGTTTGAACCGATGCCGACGATGACGGCGAGCACCATCACCTTGACGCCCGAGCTGATCACGTTGCCGAGCACCCGCTCGGCGAGAAAGGAGGTCCGGTTCCAGAGCGCGAACGGGACCAGCACGAACCCGGCGAGGCTGGTCAGCTTGAACTCGAGGATGGTGACGAACATCTGCACGGCGAGGATGAAGAAGGCGAGGATCACCACCACCCAGCCGACCATCAGCACGGCGATCTCGACGAAATTGGTGAAGAAGGCGACCGGGCCGACAAGCTCGCTCGCCTGGTCGAGCAGCGGCCGCGCCGCCTCGAAGCCGGTGCCGGCGAGACGGCCGGGTCGGAGCAGATCGTCGGCGGTGATCGTGCTTCCGCCGGCGGTGAGACCGAGCCCGGCGAAGGAGCGGAAGATGATGTCGGTGAGCGTCGAGAAGCTGTTCAGGATCAGCGCGAAGACGCCGACATAGAGGATTTTCTTGAGGAAGCGGCCGATGATGTCGTCCTCGCCGCCAAGCGCCCAGAACAGGCCGGCCAAGGTGATGTCGATGCCGATGAGGACCGTGGTCAGGAAGCCGACGTCGGGCCCGAGCAGCCCGAAGCCGCTGTCGATGTACCGGACGAAGCTGTCCATGAACTGGTCGATGACGTTGAGATCGTCCACGTTTCGGTCCTGAAAGAGAAGGCGGGGATGTCGCGGGACCCGGCGGCCCAGGGGGAGGCTTTCGGGCCCCGCGACGAGACGTCGACCGGCCGGGGAGGAGGGCGCGGGGGCGCACGCCTCTAGCGGCCGGCTTCTCGTCTCAGCTCATTGGCGCGGGCGCGGCGTGTAGGCGCGGCCGTCGCCGAGGAACCGGCGCACGCCTTCGCGCGACTCTCGCTCGATCTGCGCCCGCTCGGCCTGCTCGACCGCGACGCTTCGGAAATGCGCCGCCATCAGCTGCTGGATCTGGAGCTGCTGCTGGGCGGTGAGCGCGAGGAGCTGGTTGGTCGCCTGCTGCGCGGCGAGCGAGCCTTCGGCGCCTTGGCTGCGCGCGACGATGTCGCCGATCGCCTCGGCGTCGCTCCGCACATTGGCGACGATCTGGCTTTGGACGCCCATCGTCTGGCGGAAGGTCGACATCGCGGCGTCGAGCCGGGCTCGCGCCGCGTCGACGCGCTGGTCGCGGCTGAGCAGCTGATCGAGCCCCTGCGGGTAGAGGCGGCGGAACTGCGCGTCGAGCTGGTCGACCCGGAAATCGATGCCGCCGGCCTGGCCCATCAGGGTGTCGATCTGCCGAAGCCGCTGCTGCAACGCGTCAAGCTGCGGAAAATCGATGCGCGCGAGGTTGCGGTCCATGTTCGCCAGCATTCGCGCCTCGTTCTGAAGGCTCTGGATCTGCTGGTTGATCTGCTGGAGCGTTCGCGCCGCGGTCAGCAGATTCTGGGCGTAATTGGCGCTGTCGAACACCGGGATGGCCTGGGCCGGGCTCGTCACGAAGAGGCCGGCGCCGAGCGAGCCGGTCGCGAGGGCAAGGCCGGCGAGGCCGGTACGAAGCAATGTCTTCACGTTCATTCTCCTTCGGGGGGTTGGGAGGCTGGAAAATCGGCAAGCAGTGCGGCGGCCCAGTCGAGGCCGGCGCCTTCGAGGAAGCGGGCCGCGAAATCGGCCGCGTTATGCTCGGCGAGGATCGCGTCGATCCGCTTCTGGGTCGCGGGATCGGAGGCGCCGCACAAAGCCAGCGCAACCGGGCCGAGGCCGAGCTCGAACAGCCGGTTGCCGCGCGCCGACTGCAGGTAATAATCGCGCTTGGGCGTGGCGCGGCTGACCAGCTCGATCTGGCGCCCGTTGAGCCCGAATCGGGCATAGGCGGCTTGGCTCTGCGGCTCGATCGCCCGGTCATTCGGCAGAAGGATTCTCTGCGGGCAGCTCTCGATGATCGCCGGAGCGATGTTGCTGTCGGCGATGTCGGCGAGCGACTGGGTGGCGAAGACCACCGCGACATTCTTCTTGCGAAGCACCTTCAGCCACTCGCGGATGCGCGCGGCGAACAGGGGATGGTCGAGGAAGACCCACGCCTCGTCGAGGATGAGCAGGGTGGGCCGGCCGGTGAACCTCTCCTCGAGCCGGTGGAAGAGATAGGTGAGCACCGGAGCGACCACCCCCGCCTGCCCCATCAGGGCTTCGGTCTCGAAGCATTGCACGTCCGCGATCGCGAGGTCGTCCTCGGCGGCGTCGAGCAGCCGGCCGAACGGCCCTTCCAGCGTGTAGGGCGCGAGCGCCGAGCGGAGCGCGGTCGACTGAAGGAGCAGCGCCAGGCCGGTGAGCGTACGTTCCTCCTCGGGCGCGCTGGCGAGGCTGGTCAGCGCCAGCCAGACCGACTCCTTGACCTCGGGCGTCACAAGCACCTTCTCATGCGCGAGCAGCGCCCCGATCCACTCCGCGGCCCAGGCCCGCTCCGCGGCGCGGTCGATATGGCGCAGCGGCTGGAAGGCGATGGCTCGGCCACCGTCCGAATCCACGCCGGCTTCTTCGCCTCCCAAGCCTAGCGAATGATGGGCGCCGCCCATGGCGAGCATCGCGGCGCGGGCCGAGAAACCCTTGTCGAAGACATAGACCTGGCTGCCCGGATAGCGGCGGAACTGAAGCGCCAGTAAGCCAAGCAGCACCGACTTGCCGGCGCCGGTCGGCCCGACGATCAGCATGTGGCCGACGTCGCCGACATGGGTGGAGAGCCGGAACGGAGTGGAGCCGGCGGTCTCGGCATAGAGGAGCGGCGGCCCGTCCAGGTGGGCGTTGCGCGCCGGGCCCGCCCAGACCGAAGAGAGCGGCATCAGATGGGCGAGGTTGAGCGTGTGGACGAGCGGCTGGCGGACATTGGCGTAGACATGGCCCGGGAGCGA
>JAXDPC010000196.1:0-3165 GCA_034668525.1 Sphingomonadales bacterium | reverse complement strand
AGCAGAAGAAGGTCGGCCAGCTCTCGGGCGGGGAGCGCAACCGCGTCCACATGGCCAAGATGCTGCAAAAGGGCGGCAACGTCCTCCTCCTCGACGAGCCGACCAACGACCTCGACGTCGAGACCCTGCGTGCGCTCGAGGAGGCGCTGGAGAATTTCGCCGGCTGCGCGGTGGTGATCAGCCACGACCGTTTCTTCCTCGATCGCCTCGCCACCCACATCCTCGCCTTCGAGGGCGACAGCCACGTCGAATGGTTCGAAGGCAATTTCGAAGCCTATGAGGAGGACAAGAGGCGCCGGATGGGGCCGGAGGCGGACCGGCCGCACCGGGTGACGTATCGCAAGCTGACGCGCTAGCCGGCGGCCACGACCTCAACCGGATAGCGCGCCGCCATCCTGTCGCGCGTCACAAACGCGGCCCCTTCGGCGATCGCCTGGGCGATCAGCAAATGGTCGAACGGCTCGCGGTGATGCGAGGGGAGGGCGGCGAGGGCGCGCAAATGCGTGTCCTCGATGCCGATCCTTGTGAAGCGTTTCGCTTCCGCATCGGCGATGACCGCGTCGATCGGGACATCGAGCTTTCCGGTTCGATTCTTGATCGCGATTTCCCAGAGGCACACGATGCTCAGCAACACCTGATTGAGCGGATCGGCGATCAGCCGGCCCGCTTCGCTGTCTTGCACGTCGTCGCGGCCCATCCACCAAAGGACGGCATTGGTATCGAGCAACAGCCTCAAAGCGGCTTCTCGAAGCTTTCGAGTATGTCCGGCGGCCACTCTTCCCAATCGTCAGCCATCCAGATCTGGCCCTTCAGTCCTCCGGCCTGGCGCGGTTTGCGCTCCAACTCTTCGGTGGAGGGCGCGCCGAGCTCCGCCACCGGCTCGCCGCGCGACACGATGAGGAAGCGCGCGCCGCTCTTCGCCTGGCGCAGGTAATCGCCGAGCTTGCCGCGCAATTCCCGAACTCCGATGCGCAGGGGCTCGCCGCGCTCAGCCATGACTGCCTCTCTGTGTACACATCATGTGTACACAACTCCTGCCACGGCCGCAAGGCGTCAGCGCACCCGCTTCACATAGACCCGTCCGTCCTGCCGCCGCTCGGTCGCGAAATTGGGGATGTCGTCGATGAGCTCGGCGAGGTCGGCATAGCCGTAGCTCCTGGCGTCGAACGAGGAGCGGTTGCCGGCGCGCTGGCCGACCTCGGAGAGGCTCGCATAGCCGCGCTCGTCGCGCTTCGAGGCGCGGAAGGCGGCGCCGAGCAGCTTCACCAATTCCTCGTCGATCGGCTGCTTCGCCGGCGCCGGCGCCGGCGCCTTGCCCTTCGGCGCGTCCTCCACTGCTTCCGCCTTGGCGAGCGCGCCGACGTCGATGAAGCGGCTGCAGGCCTGCTGGAAGGAGACGGGCGCGCGCTGCGTGCCGAAGCCGTAGACCGGCACCCCGTCCTGGCGGATGCGCATGGCGAGCGGCATGAAGTCCGAATCGCTCGACATGATTCCGAAGCCGTCGACGCGGCCGCCGAACAGCAGGTCCATCGCATCGATGGTCATCTTCATGTCGGTCGCGTTCTTGCCCTTGGTAAGGTCGAACTGCTGGTGCGGCTCGATCGCGTGACGGTGGGTCATCTCGGCCCAGCCTTTCAGCGCCGCCTTGCTCCAATTGCCGTAGGCGCGGCGGATGTTGACCGTGCCGAGCTCGGCGAGGACGGTCAGCACGGAATCGAGGCTGTCGGGCGAGGCGTTGTCGGCGTCGATCAAAAGGGCGACGTTGCCGGTCTGGGCAGTGCGGGTCTCGGGCATCGTCTTGCTGTAGCGCTGCCCAGCCGCGACGCAAGAAGCTGGCGGCGGCGGAAGCGCGGGTCTAGTCTCGCGCGATGACGAAAACCGGAGCTGCCCTGGCCGCGCTGTTCCTCATCGCCGGCTGTTCCGGCGGCGACGACGCCGCTCGGCCGCCATGGGCGGACGGGCAGGTGGTGGTCACCGAGAGGCCGGAGGGGGGAAGGCAGGACCTGGCGAACTCCGCCGGGCGCCTCCTCGCCCTGCACAACCGTGAGCGCGCGGCGGTCGGCGCCCCGCCGCTGGCCTGGGACGCGGATCTCGCTTCGGCCGCCGCTTCCTACGGGCCGGCCCTGGCCACGCGCGGGCGACTCGCGCACTCGCCGCCTGCGAGTCGCCCGGGTCAGGGCGAGAATCTCTGGATGGGGACGGCGGGCGCCTTCTCGATCGAGGAGATGGTCGGAAGCTGGGCGGCGGAAAAGTCCGTCTTCGTCCCCGGCAGCGTGCCGAACGTAAGCCGCAGCGGCCATTTCGACGACGTCGGCCATTACACGCAGATGATCTGGCGGACGACGACGCGCCTCGGCTGCGCGGTGCACCGGGGCCGGGGGAACGACTATCTCATCTGTCGCTACGCCCCTCCGGGCAATGTCGTCGGAGGCGCGGTCCCCTAATTGGGGCGATCGAGCGCGCCGGCCTCGGCCTCATATTCGGCGGCCATCCGGCTCAGCGTCTCGACCGTGCCGCGGTCGCCGATCGTGCCGGCGAGGCGGCGGCAGCGCTGGGCCTGGGAGGTGAGGTAATCCGCCCGCTTGCGGTCGCTGATGTCGACCAGCAGATTGACCGCGCCGGCGAAGGCGCCGTCGTCCTCGAAGATCGGGGTGGGGAAGGGGCTGAAGTGGCGGCGCGTCCCGTCCGGCCGCTCCGCGATCGCCTCGACGCCGCGCACCGGCCGGCGCTCGCGGACCGCCACCGCCATCGGGCATTGGTCGTGGGGCAGGAACGCGCCGTCGTCGGTGAACAGCCGCCAGGTCACGCACCAGCGGTCCTCGCCGATCACGGGAGTGCGTCCGGCGAAGGGGATGCAGGCCTGGTTGAAGAAGGTGATCCGCCCTTCGGCGTCGGTGACGTAGATCGGCGCGTCGATCGCATCGAGCGCCTGCTGCGCGTCGGCGCCGCGGGCGCGCAGGACGCTCACGGCCCGGCCGATGATCTGTTCAGGGGCCCCCGCCGCCGCTTGCTCAGAGGAAATGATCTTGCTCCCGCCCGTATCTTGCTTTTGCGCCACCCCTTAACGCAGATCAAGTCGGCATGTTCCGCGGGATTCCGCCATTTTTTTGCCTGGCGGACGGGCAGGCCGGCTGCCGCGGCCGTCCCGATATGGCACAGCGGCCG
>JAXDPC010000195.1:0-8029 GCA_034668525.1 Sphingomonadales bacterium | reverse complement strand
AGCGCGATCAGGCCGCGGCCGCGCAGATATTCCTCGCGCAGGGCGGTTCCAGGCCCCTTGGGTGCGACCAGCAGCACGTCGAGGTCCGGGCGCGGCGCGATCAGCCGGAAATGGACGTTGAGGCCGTGCGCGAACAGCAGGGCCGCGCCTTCCCTGAGATTGGAGGCGATCTCGCCGTAGATCCGCGCCTGGTCCTCGTCGGCGGCGAGCATGGCGACGAGATCTGCGCCCGCGACGGCCTCGGCCGCCGTCATGACGTCACATCCGTCAGCCGCGGCGCGGGCGCGGCTGGCGGAGTCCAGGGGAAGGCCGACGGTGACGGCGACGCCGCTGTCGCGGAGATTCAGCGCCTGGGCGCGTCCCTGATTGCCGTAGCCGACCACCGCCACCCGCCTCCCGCGGATCAGCGCCGGATCGGCATCCTCGTCACGATAGACGCGCATCGAAATCCGCTAGGGCAAGTTCGAGGCCGCGTCCATCGAGCGGCGCCTCGAAGCGCGGCCAGTCTCCCGGCGGCTGGCGGCGGAACCAGGTATATTGGCGCTTGGCATATTGCCGGGTCGCGATGCGCCCCAGCGCCAGCGCCTCCTCCCGCGAAATCTCGCCGCTTTGCCAGCGGGCGACCTCAGCCACGCCGATCGCCCGCATCACCGGCAGCGCCGGGTCGAGATTTCGCGTGACGAGTGAGCGAACCTCTGCAACGCCTTCGTCCGACAGCATTTTCTCGAAGCGTTCGTCGCAGCGCGCGACCAGCCAGTCGCGCGGCGGGAGCAGGATGAGCGGCACCAGCCGGATCCGGCCGCCGATCCCGCCGCTCGGCTCCTGCTGCCACTTCGCGAGCGGCCTCCCGGTCGAGCGGACCACTTCCAGCGCCCGCGCCACCCGCGTGGTATCGGTGGGGCGCAGCTGCGCCGAGGGATCTTCGCGGCGCAGCGCGGCGAATGCCTCCGCCACCGGCAGAGCCCGTACTTCCGCCCGCACTTCGGGATCGATCGGCGGCACCGGCGCGATCCCTTCGAGCAGGGTGCGGAGGTAGAGGCCGGTGCCGCCGGCGAGGATCGGCAGGCGCCCCTGCGCCTGCGCTGCCTCGATCTCCCCGCGCGCATCCGCCGCCCAGTCCGCCGCCGAGCACGGCGTCGCGCCGTCCCTCGTCCCGTAGAGACGGTGCGGCGCTCGTGCTTCCTCCTCGGGCCCCGGCCGGGCCGAGAGGATGCGCAGGTCGCGATAGACCTGGGCGCTGTCGGCGTTGATCACGACGCCGCCGGCCTGCTCGGCAAGCGCCAGCGCCAGCGCCGACTTGCCGCTCGCGGTCGGCCCTGCGATGAGCGCGAGCGGCGGCAGAGAAGGCTTCATGTTCATTGCGACCCTGATAGCAGCGGATCGGCTCTCGAAGGACGACGTGTTCGCCATTGCCGACCTCGTCGAGGATTCCGGTCTGCGGGCCCATGCCTGGCATTGGCTCGAGGAGGGGAGCGCCGCCGACATCTCCTGCAAGGCCTTCGCGCACGAGGGGCCTCGGATTCGCGCCGCGATCGAAGGGAAGCGTCCCGGCATCGACGTCGTGGTGCAGCGCGAGGACCGGCCCCGCCGCCGCCGCCTGCTCGTCGCCGACATGGATTCGACGATGATCACGGTCGAGTGCATCGACGAGCTCGCCGATTATGCGGGGATCAAGGCGGAGATCGCCGCCGTCACCGAACGGGCGATGAGCGGCGAGCTCGATTTCGCGACCGCGCTGAAAGAGCGTGTCATGCTCCTCAAGGGGCTGGACCAAGCCGCGATCGCGCAATGCCTCGACGAGAGAGTGGGGATCACGCCGGGCGCGATTCCGCTCGTCCGCACGATGAAGCGGGAAGGGGCGCGCACTTTGCTCGTCTCCGGCGGCTTCACTGCCTTCGCGGACGAAGTGGGGCGGACGATCGGCTTCGATGCGGTGGTCGCGAACGAGCTTCAGGTCGAAAACGGCCGGCTCACCGGCACGGTCGGGCCGGCGATCGTCGGGGCGCAGGGCAAACGCGATGCTCTCCTCGACGCCGCGGCCCTTGCGGGCGTCGGCCCGGAGGAATCGATCGCGGTAGGCGATGGGGCGAACGACGTGCCGATGCTGGAAGCGGCTGGTCTCGGCATCGCCTATCGCGCCAAGCCCGCGGCGGCCGCGGCGGCGGGCGCGCGGATCGAGCATAATGATCTCACCGCCTTGCTCTACGTACAGGGCTACAGGCGGTCGGAGTGGGAGGAAGGCTAGGCGGGCCGGCTCATGTCCGCGGCGATCGCCGCCAGGGCGAAGGCGACCGAGCGTTCGCCGCAATCGAAACCGATCGCGATCCCGTCCGGCGAGAGCGAGCGCACGATGCCGGCGATGGCGCCGGCTTCGGGATGATGAAGCTCGACGCGCCGGCCGAGCGCGGGCCGGGCATTGGTTTCGAGGAAAGCGCCGGTGGCCGAGACGTCGCGCAGCGCGGCGGGGGCGGGGCGGTCGCCGATCAGGACGCACATCCGCCGCCGGCGCCAGCGCGACGCCATGCTCGTCTTCTGCTTCGCTCTCGCCGGCATGCCCGCCCCCCGTTCGAAAGGGAGCCTTACAGCAGTGCCGCCGAAAATTCGGTTAAGGCGCGACCACGATGCAGGCGGCGCCCGACGACCGGGCGGAGGCGCAGAGCCGGTCGGCGGCGGCACGGCTGGCCAGCGGCCCCGCCTGGAGACGGATGACCGCGCCGGCGCGGACGAAATAATGCTGCAGCCCATTGAGGCCCGCGATGCGGCCGCGCACGGCGTTCCACTGGCGCTGGGCATTGCCCTGGTTGCTGAACGCGCCGAGCTGGACGCGCCAGCGGCCGCCGGCGGCCGGCGCGGGGGCGGCGCGCGGCGCCGGAGCCGCGGCGCGTGGCGCCGGCGGTGCGTTGCGCGCGACGGGAGGCGGGACCTGCGTGCGGACGATCGGCGGCTGCGGGGCGACGCGCGGCGGCCGTGGGGACGCGCCGGCCGGCGGAGGCGGCGGAGCGGCGGTCGCGATGACCGCGCCGGGACGGCTCGCCACCGCCATCTCCCGCGCGAGCGCGCTGCCGCGGGCGCGGTCGTCCGCGGAAAGGTGTCGTTCCATCTCTTCGAGGCTGGTGCGGGCCTGCGGCAGGCCCTGCTCGGCGGAGCGGCTCATCAGCGCATAGGCCCGCGGCCAGTCGCGCGCGACGAGGTCGCCGTTGAAGTGGGCGGTGCCGAGATAATATTGGGCCCGGCGGTCGCCACGCTCCGCGGCGCGCTGCAGCCAGGGGATCGAGCGCTCGCGCTCGCCGCTCTGGAACAGCGAGAGAGCGAGATTGGCCTCGGCCTGGGCATGACCCTGGCGGGCGGCGCGCTCGAACCACATGTTCGACGTGCGCGGGTCGGCGGAGACGCCGCGGCCGAGGCGGTAGGCCTGGCCCATGTTGAACTGGGCGTCGGCGTCGCCGCGCTCGGCCAGGGGGCGCCATTCGCGGATCGCCGCTTCGTAATTGCCCGCGCGCCACTGCTCGATGCCCGCGCGCACGTCCGCAAAAGCGGTGCCCGTGGCGGCGACTGCTATGGCGGCGGCGGCGGTCGCGGCGAACATCCACTGGCGATACTTCATTGCCGATTCTCCCACCCGAAAAGCTCGGCGCCCGGGCTAGCGCGCAATGGTTAATGCGTACTTAGCATAGTTTTCAGCGGCTTCGCCACGTCCGGGCGGACTGCGGGTCCCGGCACGGTTTCGTTAACCAGATTTTAGCAGCCGCGGGTGCAACCCTCGCCTTCGAGATCGGGAGCCGAGGGAAAGTTCATGCGCGTATTGGCATTGTCCTCACAGAAAGGCGGGTCGGGAAAGACGACCCTGTCCGGACACCTTGCCGTCCAGGCGGAGCGGGCCGGCTGCGGCCCCGTCTGCCTGATCGACATCGATCCGCAGGGCTCGCTCGCCGACTGGTGGAACGAGCGCGAGGCGGAGATGCCGGCCTTCGCCCAGACCACGGTCGCGCGGCTGGCCTCGGACCTGGACACCTTGCGGGGGCAGGGCTTCAAGCTGGCGGTGATCGACACGCCGCCGGCGATCACGCTCGCCATCCAGAGCGTCATCCAGGTCGCCGAGCTGATCGTCATTCCGACCCGGCCGAGTCCGCACGACCTGCGCGCCGTCGGCGCCACGGTCGATCTTTGCGAGCGCGCCGGCAAGCCGCTCATCTTCGTCGTCAACGCGGCGACGCCCAAGGCCAAGATCACCTACGAGGCGGCGGTCGCGCTCTCCCAGCACGGCACGGTCGCCCCGGTGACCATCCACCACCGCACCGACTTCGCCGCCTCGATGATCGACGGCCGCACGGTGATGGAGGTCGACCCGAACGGGCGCTCGGCCAAGGAGGTCGAGGACCTCTGGACCTACATCTCCGACCGGCTCGAGAAGAATTTCCGCCGGACCGTCTTTTCCGCACCCGGTTTCGCGGCCCATCCCGCGGTCCAGCGACCCGCCGCCGGCTTCGGCCGCCGCGTGGTCGGCCAGTGAAGGGAGTGCGGACGATGACCGAAGCACGCCCTTTCGCCTCGCTCTCCTCGGGCCTGCTGGCCCGCAAGGGCGCCGCCAAGCCCGCCATGCGCCCCCAGGCGTTCGGCCAGCTCGCGCCGAACCTCGACGATCTCGGCTGGAACGACATGGGCGACCATGATCCCGAGGCCGCGCCGGAGCACGTACCGAGCTCGGTCGCCGCGCTGACGCCGGCGCCCCGCGCCGCCGCGGAGGCGGCGCCGGTGCGCGAGCAGCAGCGCGCGATCGCCGACAGGTTCGGCGACGAGCCGGAGCCGGACGCTCCTCCGGTCGCAGAGCGCGCGGCCGTGGTCGAAATGCCGCGCCGCCGCGCGCCGCTCGCCGCCCGCGACAAGGCCGCCTTCACCCTGCGCCTCGATCCCGAGCGCCACTTCCGGCTGCGCCTCGCCTGCGCCGTGACCGGCCGGTCGGCGCAGCAGATCGTCACCGAGGCGCTCGACGACATTCTGAAGACCTTCCCCGAGATCGACGCTCTGGCTGGGCAATTGCCCGCAAAAGCCAGGGCGCGAAGCTGACAGCGGAGCCAATGAGATGAACAGGTTCGCATCCAAGATCGCCGCCTCGACCATGGTCATCGCCGTGGCGATGGTCGGCTGCCACTCCGACGCCGTCGTCGAATCGGCTTCGGCCTCGACCGTCGAGCGCTCCGAGCAGCAGGCGTCGCGCTATGCCGAGCAGGCCCGCTCCGCGGTCCAGGCCGGGGACGCCGCGCGCGCGGTCGGCCTCGCCGAGCGCGCGGTCGAGCTCGCCCCCCGCGACGTCGGCTACCGGACGCTGCTCGCCGACGTCTATCTGCGCAGCGGCCGCTTCCGCTCGGCCGAATCCGCTTATGGCGACGTGCTCGCGCTCGATCCCGGCAATGCCCGCGCCGGCCTCAGCATCGCGCTGGTCCAGATCGGGCAGGGCCGCAACGGCGACGCGCTCATCTCGATCGAGGGGCTGGACGAATCGGCGCCGGCCAGCGACGTCGGCCTCGCTTATGCGCTCGCCGGCCAGCCGCAGCGCGCCATCCAGCTGCTCGAGCCCGCCGCCCGCGCCCCCGGTGCCAACGGCCGCACCCGCCAGAACCTTGCCCTCGCCTATGCGATGGCGGGCGACTGGCAGCGCGCCCGCGCCGTGGCCGCCCAGGACGTGTCGCCGGCCGAGCTTTCGGGCCGGCTCCAGCAATGGGCGTCCTTCGCCCATCCGGCGACGCCGCACAGCGCCGTCGCCAGCCTGCTCGGCGTCTCGCCGGGCGAGGATCCCGGCCAGCCGGTCCGCCTCGCTCTGTCGCAGCCCGCGCCGGAGGCCCAGGCCTTCGCTTCGGCCGAGCCCGCCGTCGAAGCGCCGGCCCCGGTCGCCGAAGCTTCGGCCGAGGGGCCGGTCCAGCTCGCCGAAGCGCCGGCCGCGGCGCCCGTCGTCGAACCGATCCAATATGCCGAGGCTCCGGTGGTCGCGGCGCCCGCTCCGGCCGCCGCCGAGAGCGCCAATTGGTGGCCGTCCCCGGCGCGCACCGCCTCGGCCGAGGCTCCGGCCGCCGCCGAAGCCGCGCCGCAGCCCGAAGCGCGCTACGCCGCCGCCGTCCGCACGCTGTCGGCGCCGTCGCCGGTGCTGAGCCGGCCGCAGGTCGCGGCACGCGCCTCGCGCCCGACCTTCCGACCGGCTCCGATTTCGCGCGTCGCGGCGGTCAGCGCCCGCATCCCGCGCATCGGCAGCGGCCCCGGCCGCTTCGTCGTCCAGCTCGGCGCCTTCAGCAATCCGCAGAATGCCGAGCGCGCCTGGCAGCAGGCCTCGGCCCGCTTCGGTCTAGGCCATGCCGAGCCGCGGACGGCGCGTGTCACCGTCAACGGCCGCACCTTCACCCGCGTCGCCATCGCCGGCTTCGGCAGCCGCGCCGATGCGGTCCGCGTCTGCTCGTCGATCCAGGCGCGCGGCGGCAACTGCTTCGTCCGGGGGCTGGCCGGCGACGTCCCGGTCCGCTGGGCGTCCAATCCGGGCCGCGGCCGCAGGGCCTGACCTTCAGCGCTCGCTGAGCGCTGCGAGGCGGTCGAGCAGCGGGAGCTGGCTCGGCAGCATCCTGGCGCGCGCCTCGGCGAGAGGATACCAGGCGGCGCGGTCGACCTCCGGGTAGCTGGCGAAGCGGCCGCTCCCCGGCGGCCATTCGACGGTGAAACGGTTGCTGACGATCGCGTCGGGATCGAAATCCCCTTCCAGCGCGAAGGCCTCGACCCATTTGCCGGCCTTCTGCCGGATCCGGCCGAGCGGGACGAGCGGTCCCGCCGCCTCGACGCCCAGCTCCTCGCGAAATTCACGCCGCGCGGCCGTCTCCGCCGTCTCGCCGGGCTCGATCAGGCCCTTGGGGATCGCCCAGGCGCCGGCGTCGCGCTTCGCCCAGAACGGACCTCCGAAATGGACCAGCAGCACTTCGACTGCTCCGTCGCGGCGGCGGTGCATCAATATTCCGGCGCTCTCCCGAGCCACGCGCTCAGGCGGCCGTCTCGAGCTGGGTGAAGCGCACCGCCATCACCTCGCGGCGCACGACCTCGCCGTCCCTCCTTCTCTCGATCACGCTCAGTTGCTGCACCTCCCTGGGGCCGAGCGGGATGACCATCCGCCCCCCGGGCGCGAGCTGGTCGAGCAAAGCCTGCGGCGGCTCCTTCGCGGCGGCGGTGACGAGGATGCGGTCGAACGGGGCGTGCTCGGCCCAGCCGCGCGAGCCGTCGCCGACGCGCAGCGAGATCCCCTCGTAACCGAGTGTCGACAGCCGCATCCCCGCCTCGCTCGCAAACTCCTCGACGATCTCGACCGTCCACAGCCGCGCGCCGAGCTCGGCCAGCACCGCCGCCTGGTAGCCGAGGCCGGTGCCGACCTCGAGCAGCCGCATTCCCGGCTCGACCTGGAGCAGGTCGAGCATCAGCGCGCCGATGAAGGGCTGCGACACGGTCTTGTCGAAGCCGATCGGCAGCGGCGTGTCCTGATAGGCGGCGACGGCGAGCTGGGCGGGGACGAACAAATGGCGCGGCACCTTGAGCAGCGCCCGCTGCAGCGCCGGATCGGGTTCCTCCTTGCCGATCTCCTCGCCGGCGAGGTCGAAATGCAGGCCGATGACCTCGACCATGTGGCGCCTGAGGACGGCGAGATGCTGGTCGGTCATCGGTTTCATGGCGGCTCCTCTGGCGCAGACATAGGGGAAGCAGCCGCGCTTGCCAGCCCGGTGCTTTCCGCACCAAGGTGGCGGCGGGAAGGGGAGGACCGCTTGCTCGTCACCGAGATGATCCGCAGGGGTGCGCTCTATCACGAGGATCGCACCGCCTTGCTGTTCGGGGACGAACGGCTGAGCTTCGCCGAGGTCGAGAGCCTGTCGAACCGGCTCGCCCACAGCCTGATCGCGGACCCGAAGCTGCGGCGCGGCGCGCCGGTCGCGATGCTGGTCGACAACGATCTGTGGTCGACGCCGTGCAGCTTCGCCCTGATCAAGGCGGGGCTGGTCCGGGTCGCGCT